>JAEYZV010000106.1 GCA_023427865.1 Acidobacteriota bacterium | reverse complement strand
GGGCTGGGGCCTGCGCAAGGCGGAACCGCGCGACGTGCTCGACGCAATCGGCGCACGCAACCGCGCCGGCGATCCGGCCGTCCTTACTGTGCACCCATGGGAGATCGATCCCGACCCGCCCTACGTCCGACTCCCGCCACCGCTGGCTTTCGCGCACTACTACAAGTTGTCGGGCTTCCGCGCGCGGCTGCGGGAGGTGCTCGCCGGCGCCGAGTTCGGGCCGATCGGCGCGCTGCCGGACGCGCACACATGGTTGCGCGCCTGATTGCGGCGTGCGCGCTCTCCTGGCTCGCCGTGTCCGGCGCGACCGCCATCGCGCAGTCGCCGGGCGCGCCCATGCCGCGTCTCGTCTTCGAGATCGACGGCGACATCAGTGATGTCCCTCGCGCCCCGGAGGGAACTCCCGTGGCGCGGCGCGTGATTACGACCGCGACCGCCAGCGATGCGCCGCCGCAACCGCCGACCGACGGCTGGCCGATCTGGCTGACGATCGACAACGTGGACGCGCCGGGTGTGGACGCGTCGGTGTGGCCCTCACGGGTCCGCGCCCTGCTGGACGCGATCCCCGCGCTGGCGGCCGTCGAACTGCGTGTCGACGGGCGCGACCCGCGTCGGGCGGCGTTCCTCCTGAAGCTCGCGGCGGCCGAGATCCGCGCTCGATCGACGACGCTGCCCATCGTCCTCGGCGGTGAGGCTGCGCGCGCCGATCGCCGCTCCGACATCGTCACGCCCGACGTCGCGCCGTCGGTCGACGCCCTCGTGCTGCGCGACGATGAGGAGGCCGGCGACGCCGCGGCCTGGGCGGGCACCGCCGATCCCGGGCTCGAGCTGGTCACGCTTGCGACACCGCTGGGGCAGCAGCCCGCACAGGCATTCGTGGCGCACCAACTCGCACGGCTCGGATCGCCGGTGATCACGCGTGGCTACGGGCTCACGCGCGACGGCCTCCGGGCCGTGCTGCCGGTCGTCGGACGGCTGTCGGACCTGTACGCCGACATCGTACCGGTGACGACGACCGCAGAGAGCGTCACCATCCGCGCAGCCGGGGCCGACGTGACGACGGCGCGCTCCTGGCGGCTGCTGTACAACCTCGGCACACTGGCCACGTACCTCGTGGTCGACTCGCAGGGGCGCGGCCAGGAGCGCCTCGACCTCTCGGTGACCGTGCCATCGGCGGGGACGGTGGTGGTGCGCGATCCGCTCACCGGCCGCGACCGTCCGGCGCTGCGAACGGCGCGCGACGACGCGGCGCAGCGCACCGAGGCCACGGTGGTGCTGCCCGGTCCCGGGACGTGGCTCGTCGACTTCAACGGCGGCGCGGCGCCGGCCTTCATCCAGCAGGAGGACGTCACCGGCGTGCGCACGACGTCGGTCGAGGAGATCCTGGCGCGGCACCAGGCGCGACAGGTCGCAGAACGCGGACTCACGCCCCGCTACGTCGTGAACGGCCGCATCCAGCAGTACTTCCGGCCGAGCCTCACCGATCCCGGTTTCGACGTGGTCACCGAGAACCGGTTCTTCGTGGACCGTGCGGAGGGCACCGAGTGGGAGGAACGGGTGTTCAGCGTGAACGGCGCACGGTTCGGCGAGCCGCGCCCGCCCTTCCCGCTGCTGCAGCCCGAGAAGGTGTTGCGGCCGCCGCTCGAGATCGAGTTCGATGCCAGGTACCGCTACCGCCTGGCCGGGACCGACACGGTCAATGGACGTCCGGCATGGGCGATAGCGTTCGAGCCACACCGGCGCGACGAGTCGCTCTATCGCGGCACCGTCTGGATCGACCGTGAGACCTACGTGCGGCTGCGACAGCAGGCGGTGCAGACCGGACTCGGCGCACCGGTGGTCTCCAACGACGAGACGCAGGATTTCGCTCCGGTGCGCACCTCGTCCGGCGCGGAGGTGTGGCTGCCGTCGTCGATCTACAACCAGCAGCTGATCCTCGTTGCGGGTCGGAACCTGCTCGTCGAACGACGCATCACGTTCGACGGCTACGAGATCGCACCGCCGGACTTTGCGGCGCAGCGCCAGCAGGCGCGGGCAGGCGACAGGACGATGTATCGCGACACCGAGGTCGGCGTCCGGTACTACGTCAAGGAAGGCGAGGAGCGCGTGGTGAGCGACATCGCCACGACGCGCGCGAAGGCCCTCGCGCTCGGTGTGACGATCGACCCGGGGTTCCGGTACCCGTTGCCGATTGGCGGCATCAACTACCTCAATTTCAGGTTCCTGGGCCGGCAGGATACGCAGGTGGCGGTGCTGTTTGCCGGCGTGCTCGCGGCGGGCAACATCCAGCGGCCGAAGGCAATCCTTGGCCGCATCGACGCGAGCCTCGACTTCTTCGGGATGGCGCCGCCGTCGACCGATCGGCTCTTCGGCGCGGGCGGGGAGCGCGAGGAAGAGCGCCTGCTCACCTGGCCGCTGTCGACCGGGCTCAACCTCGGATGGCAGGCGACGAGCTACCAGCGCGTGTCGGCCCAGTACCAGTTCCGGTTCGACGGCTACGTGCGCGACAGCACGACGTCGGCCGACTTCGTCACGCCGAGCAGCACCGTCACCAACGGCCTGGGGCTGCTCTACGAGTACCGGCGCAGCGGGTACTCGCTGACCGCGAGCGGCGTGTGGGCGCGGCGCGCGTCGTGGCGTCCATGGGGGGATCCGGAGGCGCTCACGCAGACACCCGCGTCGTATGCGAAGTATTCGGTGGCGGCCACCAAGGTGTTCTACCTCGGACCGCTCAGCAAGCTGATCGTCAACGGCAGCTGGTTTGGGGGCGATCGGCTCGATCGCTTCAGCCAGTATCAGTTCGGGTTGTTCGACGACACGCGCATCCATGGCGTGCCATCGGCAGGTGTGCGCTACGGGGAACTCGCGATGGCGCGCGGGCAGTACTCGTTCAACCTCCTCGAGCAGTACCGGCTCGATTTGTTCCTCGACCAGGCGTGGGGGCGCGTGCGCGCGAGCGGTGTGCCCGGGCTCGCCGATGTGCCATGGGAGCCGATCACGGGTGTGGGTGTGGCGTTCAACGTCCGCGTGCCCGGGCGCACGATGATGCTGCGCGGCGAAGTGGGCCGGAGCTTCCTGCCCGATCGCTACGACGGCCTGGGCTCGACGACGCTCCAGGTGATGCTGCTGAAGCCGCTGTAGAATTGCAGAAT
>JAEYZV010000102.1 GCA_023427865.1 Acidobacteriota bacterium | reverse complement strand
TCTTGAAGTCGTAATCGTGCAGGTCGACCTTCGGGCGGAACTTGACTTCCTTCACCTCGATGGTCTTCTGGTGCTTGCGGGCCTGCCGCTGCTTCTTCTGCTCGTTGTACTGGTACTTGCCGTAGTCGGTGATCCGGCAGACCGGTGGCACGGCCGTGGCAGCGACCTCGACGAGATCGAGACCCTTGGACCGGGCGAGCGCGACGGCTTGTGCCGGCGCCATGATGCCCAGCTGCTGTCCCGTTTCGTCGATGACCCGGACCTCGCGAACGCGGATGCGCTCGTTGATCCGGACCCTGTCGTCCCGTCGGGGACCCCGCATGCGATTGTCGAACGCGATAACGACCTCCTTGAACGCGCCCCGTCCGCCGATCCCCTGACCGGCCGGCGAAACGCCCTCCTATACTCCGACCGGCTGCTGTGCCGCCCGGCCCCTGCTCGTGATCTCCGCGGCGGCGTCGGCGAGAAATGCACTCACCGACCGGCTGCCGAGGTCGCCCCCCTGCCGGCTCCGCACTCCGACGCTCTCCTCGGCGACTTCCTTGTCGCCGACCACGAGCATGTACGGGACCTTCTGCAACTGAGCTTCCCGGATCTTGTACCCGATCTTCTCCTGCCGGTCATCAAGCGCGACGCGGAGTCCGGCCGCCTGCAATCGGGCCTGCACCGAGGCGGCATAGGCCGCATGCCTGTCGGCAATCGGCAGCACCACGGCCTGCACGGGCGCCAGCCAGAGCGGGAACGCGCCGGCGAAGTGCTCGATCAGCAGCGCGATGAACCGCTCGAAGCTCCCGAAGATCGCGCGATGGATCACCACCGGGCGGTGTTCGGCGTTGTCGGCGCCGACGTACTTCAGGTCGAATCGCTCCGGAAGCTGGTAATCGAGCTGGATCGTCGCACACTGCCACTTGCGGCCGATGGCGTCGGTCACGTCGAAGTCGATCTTC
Source organism: Acidobacteriota bacterium (assembly GCA_023427865.1). Lineage (GTDB taxonomy): Bacteria > Acidobacteriota > Vicinamibacteria > Vicinamibacterales > Vicinamibacteraceae > Luteitalea. The sequence goes on along the minus strand of JAEYZV010000102.1, from coordinate 5,387 downwards.
GGCCCGTAGAACGCGCCGTCGCCTTCGTTGATCGTGTACGCCTGGCCCGCCGCGTCGAGCGCCTGCTTCAACTGTGCCTCGGCGTGGTCCCAGGTCTCACGCGCGCCGAGGTACTTCTCGGGCCGGGTCGAGAGCTTCACCTCGTAGGTGAGCCCCAGGTCGCCGTACACCTGCTGCACGAGCCCGAGCAGCCGCTGCACCTCATCGCCGATCTGCTCCTGCGTCACGAAGCAGTGCGCATCGTCCTGCGAGAACTGCCGCACGCGCGTCAGGCCGCCGAGCACGCCCGACGCCTCGTTGCGATGCAGCGCCGTCTGCTCGTGGAAGCGGAGCGGCAGATCGCGATAGCTCCGCATCTGGCTGGCGAAGACGAGCATGTGGCCCGGGCAGTTCATCGCCTTGAGCCCCATGTCCTCACCCTCGTCGGCCTCGAGCGTGAACATGTTCTCGCGGTAGTGGAACCAGTGCCCCGACGTCTCCCAGAGCGCCTTGTTGAAGAGCAGCGGCGTCTTCACCTCGTCGTAGCCGGCAGGGTAGAGCACCTTGCGCATGTACTCGGCCAGACCGTTGTACAGCACCGTGCCCTTGTGCAGCCAGAAGGCCGCCCCCGGCGCCCACGGGTGGAACATGAAGAGCCCGAGCTCCTTGCCCACCTTGCGGTGATCGCGCTTCTTCGCTTCCTCGAGGCGCGCCAGGTGCGCCTGCAGGTCCTTCTCGCTGAAGAACGCCGTGCCGTAGATGCGCTGCATCGGCTGGTTCTTCGCGTCGCCCTTCCAGTAGGCGGCCGACGTCGTCGTCAGCTTGAAGGCCTTCAGCCGGCCCGTGGACGGCACGTGCGGTCCGCGGCAGAAGTCCACGAAGGTGTCGCGGTCCTTGATCGTGTAGACCGAGACCTCCGACTGCCCCTGCGTGTTCTCCTCGATCAGCTGCACCTTCAGCGGCTCGCCGCGATCGCCGAAGAACGCCAGCGCTTCCTCGCGCGGCCACATCTGCCGCTCGAACACCTCGTCGGCCTGCGCCATCCGGCGCATCTCGGCCTCGATCTGCTCGAGATCCTCGGGCACGAACGGGCGTTCGACCACGAAGTCGTAGAAGAATCCGGGCGGTTCCTCGATCACCGGGCCGATGCCGCACTGCGTGCCGGGAAACAGCCTGGTCACCGCGGCGGCGAGCAGGTGCGCCGTGCTGTGGCGGTAGACGTGCAGCGCGTCGGGGCCGTCAGCCGTCAGGATCTGGACCCGCGCGTCACTCGTCAGCGGGTAGGACAGATCGACGAGACGGTCATCCACCCTGGCGGCCAGCGCAGCCTTGGCCAGGCGCGGGGACACATCGACGGCCACGTCCCGAACGGGCGTGCCGGCAGCCACGGATCGCGTCGATCCGTCAGGAAGCGTGACTACGACGGGCATCATGCCGCGAACACTGGTCTCCACAGCCGGAGCCGGCTGGAGCAACAACCGGTGGGCGGGCTGGCTGGATGATGGTAGGCACGGGCGGAATCGAACCGCCGACCTCCTGCGTGTCAAGCAGGCGCTCTAACCCCTGAGCTACGCGCCTACAGCCAATCGCACAAGCCTATGTGCGAACAGGCATGGTACAGCGGAGTCGCCGGGCTGCGCAAGAAGAGACCGCTGACGGAGGCACCCCAATTCAGGCGGCCGCCTTCGCCGGCGTCTTGCCGGTGGCGACTTCGAGCGCCTTGTCCAGGATCGGGTCGTCCTCATGGACCGGCGTGCCGAACTCCACGTCCGGTTCCGAGACGGGGGTGCCGGGCACGATGCCGTTGCCATGGATAGCCGTGCCCTTCGGACCGAGCCAGCGTGCGTAGGTCAGCCACAGGCCGCTGCCGTCCGGGAGCTTCACGAGCTTCTGGGCCGCGGCCCGGCCGAGCGTGCGCTCACCCACCGTCCTGGCGCGGCCGTTGTCGACGAGGGCGGCCGCGAAGACTTCAGCCGCCTGCGACGTGCCGTTGGTGGTGAGCAGCGTGACCGGCAGCGTGATGGAACCGTCGCCCTCGGTGGCCTCGGTCTTCTGCTGTTCCTGCCCGCGCGCCTCACGGATCGCGAGCACGCCCGATTTCACGAACAGGCGCGCCGGCTCCGCGCCGAGCGCCGGGTCGCCTTCAGCGGTGTGCCGGAGGTCGATGAGCAACTGCGTGGCGCCCTGCTTGGTCAACTGGGCCACGGCCTGCCGCATCTGGTCCGCCGTGCGCTCGCCGAACGCGCTGACGCGCAGCAGTCCCACGGTCGGAGCCGCGATCCGGCCCGTCACGGCGGGCGACGCCGACGCGACGCGGGTCAGCGGGACTTCGTGCGTGTCGGTCGCGCTGCCCCGGAGGACGGTGAGGGTGACGGTCGAACCGACGGGGCCCCTCAACAGCCGGTTCCCCTCGAACAGCGACATGTGACGGGTCGACTTGCCGTCGATGGCGCGGATGTAGTCGCCGGTGTGCAGCCCGGCCGTCGCCGCTGGCGATCCGTCGCGCGCAGCCACCACCCGCAGGTAGTACTGCCGGGTCAGCGTCAGCCCCGTGGTGCCGTCGGCCTTGGCCGGTCCCGCCTCGGCCGATTTCACCTGCGTCGCGTCGAGGTACGAACTGTCGGGGTCGAGTCCCTCGGCAAGGCCGAGCATCGCGCCATCCAGCACCGAGTCCGGGTTCGGCTCCTCGACGTAGCTGCCGAAGATCAACGAGACGACGTCATCGAACACCCGGAGTTCGGGATAGGCACCGGGCGTGGTCCGCTGCTGTCCCAGCAGGCCGCCGACCACCGTGAAGAGGACGAGCGGCGTCGTCAGAACGAGCACGAGGATGCGGGTACGGGTGGTCATGCGGGGGATACCTGTTCTAGCGGGTACCCGGTACCCGGAACTACCGTCGTTCCAGCCATTGTAGGGGATCGACCGGACGACCGTCGATGCGCAGTTCGAGGTAAAGCGACGAACCGCCACTTGGTGCATCCCCCACATCCCCGACGATGGCGCCGGCGTCGAGCGACGTGCCTCGTTGGACGCGGATCGCCGACAGATAGCCGTAGAGCGAGTACGCCTGTCGGCCATGGTCGACGATGACGAGCTGGCCGAAGCCGGTGAAAGGACCGGCAAACACGACGGTGCCGGGATGGATCGCACGCACGGAAGCGCCGTCCGGCGCCGCGATGGTGACGCCGTTGTTGACCGTTGCCGTACCGAAGCGTGCATCGCGTTGGCGGCCGAACCGTTGCGCGATCTCGCCGTCGATCGGCCATGGCAGTTGGCGCCGGCGGGACTCTACCGGAACCCGAGCGGTCGGGGCGGAAGGGGCAGCTGTTGCGGCCGTCGCACGGTCGTTCATCGTGGTGTCGAGCCGGTTGCGCGCGGCGACGAGCTCGGCCAGCCAGAGTTCCCGCCGCCCGGTCTCCTGCTGCAACTCGGCCAGCAACTCGCGCTTGCGGGCATAAAGGGCTTCGGCAGCCGCCCGCCGGGCGCGAGCCTCCGCCTCGAGCGCCCGCGCCTCGGCCCGCCGTGCGTCCAGCCGGGCGCGCGTCTCCGTCAGGGCCTCGGCGGTCGACCGGTACGCCGCCAGCCGCCGCCCGTCGTCCTTCGCGAGATAGCTCATCAGCCGCGAGGCACGGCCGACGTCACGCGCGCTGCCCGCGTCCCAGGCGATGCGGGCGTACCCGACGCGGCCGAGTCGCTGGAGCCGCCGGAGCCGTGCGGCGATGGCAGGCCGCTCCGTGTCCAGGGTCGCCTGCAGGCGTTGGTCACGTGCGGCGAGGGTCACGAGCTCCGCCTCCAGCGCCACCCGCGCCTGACGCGCTTCGGTGGCGCGGGCTGCCTGCAGGTCGCGCTCCACGTCGAGCCGCCGCAGCTGGTCGAGCACCGACGCCGACTCGCGCTTCAGCGACTGCGCCTCGCGCGTCAGTGCGGCGATGCGCTCCTTTGTCGCCTGCTGCGCCCTGGCCGCCTCGGCGGCCTGCACGAGTGCCGACGGCGGCGACGTCCCATCCGGACGCACGTCGGGTGACGGCTGCTGCAGCGTCGGCAGCTGCGCCGCAAGAAGGGCGATCACGAAGGGAAGCGACAACACACCCCTAGTATCGGCGCCACGCGGCGCCTTCGCACCGCCCCTGTTACCCTAATCCCTGAGCTCACGCGGGTGGAGTGGAAACGCATCCCACCCGGACCCGGCGCTGGCGCGTGGGTCGGAGCGGACCCGATCCGCACAGGTGAGTCGAAGGGGAACCTCGTGCGCGTGCTGGCCTTCGATCTCGGGGTCCGACGGACCGGTGTCTCGATCAGCGACGCATCGGGCACGCTGGCGCGTCCCCTCGAGGTCGTACGGGGCACGTCGCTGAAGGCGCAGTGGACCTCGCTGCTCGACATCGTCGCGCGCCACCATTCCGCCGACGAGCCCCTTGCGGCGGTGGTCGTCGGCGTGCCGCACCGGCTCGACGGCGGTCCCACCGATTTCACGGCCGCGGCGCTCGACTTCGTGGCCCGCCTGTCGCGCCGCATCCCCGTGCCGGTGATTGCTCTCGACGAGCGGCTCACGAGCGTGGAGGCCGAGGCCCTGCTTGCGGTACGCGAGCGCGACTGGCGCAAGCGCAAGGAACGACTCGACGCGGCGGCCGCCACGGTGCTCCTGCAGGAATACCTCGACTCCCGGAAAGGGACCCCCACCGCGTGAAGCGCCTGCTGCTCCTGAGCTTCGTCCTCGTCCTCGCGTTCGTGGTTGCCGCCGGCATCTGGGTGACCCGCCGGGTCTCGGCGCCCTATGGCGCCTTCAGCGGTGAGACGTTCGTCGAGATCCCACCGGGGGAGAGCACGGTGGCGATCGGGCGTCGGCTGGTGGCCGCCGGCGTGATCCGCGATGAATTGACGTTCCGACTCGCGGTGCGCTGGCATGCGCGCGGGCGATCGCTCAAGGCGGGGGAGTACCGGTTCGCCGAGCCGGCAGCGCCGGCAACGGTGATCGACCGCCTTGCGCGCGGCGACGTGTACCTCGTGCCGCTGACGTTTCCGGAAGGCCTCACGGCCGAGGAGATGTCGAAGCTGTTCGAGCAGGCGGGGCTCGGCAGCGCAGACGCCTTCGTGCAGGCGGCCCGGACCCCCGACGCCATCACGGGCATCGATCCCGAGGCCGACACGCTCGAAGGCTATCTGTTCCCGGATACCTATCACCTGCCACGCACGATCACGGCAGGCGCACTCGTGGACCGTATGGTCCGGCGCTTCAAGGGCGTGTTCGACGGAGACATGCAGGCGCGTGCGAAGGCCACCGGCTTGACGGTGCGCCAGATCATGTCGCTGGGGGCGGTCGTGGAGATGGAGACGGCGCGGGGCGAGGAACGGCCCATCGTCGCCGCGGTCTACCACAACCGGCTGCGCATCGGCATGCCGATGCAGGC
>JAEYZV010000095.1 GCA_023427865.1 Acidobacteriota bacterium | reverse complement strand
GGCCTTGCCCGACGGCTCCGTCGTGTCAGTTGCCGAGCGCCGAATGCGAACGGATCGCCTGCGGGTTGACGAAGCGTTCGGCGAGCCGCGTCAGCTGCTCGTCGGCGTGCTTCTGCTCGTCGAGCGTCTGCTGCAGCAACTGCGCCGCGTGCGTGTAGCCGAGCGTCTCGGCGAACGTGCGCGCCGTGCCGTAGCTGGCAATCTGCATGTGCGCGGCGCGCTGCGCCGTCGCAATCAGCCAGGCATCACGCACGTCGGCATCAACGCGGCGCTTGAGCAGCCGCTGCCCTTCGTGCAGCACGCTCGCGACCGTATCGTCGTCGCCCCGCGCGATGCGAGCGCCGACGGATCGGAACACGCGCTCCAGCCGCCCGACGTGGTTCTTCGAGCTCACCCAGTGCTGTTCGAGCAGCACCTTCAGGTCGGGGTTGTGCGCCTGCCCGCTCATGCGCTTGAACGCCGGCACCAGTTGCTCTTCGGTGACGTACAGATCCCGAAGTTCGTGCACGAGCAACTGGTCGAGCGAGTGCACCGACCGACGGTGTCGCCAGAGCCACACCGCGGCAAGCCCGGCGAGCACCGGCGCCGCCGTCCGTGCCCAGCGGGACACGTCGATCTGCCGCGGATCGGCCTTGTGCAGCTGCAGCTTCAACAGCTCCAGATCGTTGTCGACCGCCACCCGGCGGGCGCGGACGTTCTCGGCTAGGGCCTCTGCGCGCGCGTCCATGCGAGGTTCTCCTTCATGGTGTCCATGGTGAGGGGCATATAGCGTTCGCCCGAGAAGCGACGACGGCCCATCAGGCCGAGCACGGTCGCGACGACGAGGACGAGTCCGCCGACGAGCGCGAAGCCCGCCCAGGCCGGCCACCCGAGCAGCGCCGGCATCGCCCATGCAAGGGCGGTCAGCAGGAAGACCACGCCGATCAAGGCGAGCACGGCAGCGGCGGCGAGTGCGGTCGCCCCGGCGCCGAGCCGCTTCACTTCGGCGCGCATCTCCGCCTTGGCGAGCGCGATCTCGCCGCGCACGAGTTCCTGCGCATCCGTAATCGTGTCCCTGAGGACGTCGGCGATCGATGGTGAGTGCTGTTGTACGTTCATGAGGTTTCTCCGAATGCGATTACCGGCGGTGCGGCACCCGCCCGAGGAGCGCGGCGATTGCGCCGCCCATGAGGACACTGCTCCTTGCCAATGCCATGCCGCGAGACGGACGGCGCTCGGTGATCTCCGCCTCCGACTGGCCTCTCGCCACCGCAGCTTCGCGCCTGCGGGCGGCGCGGGCACCGATCACGCGACGTTCACCTGACGGCCGCTCTCCGGCCTTCGTGCCGTGCGCCGCCGCGTGCGCGATCTCCGAGTTCAGTTCGGCACCGATGACGATCACGAGGCCGCTCAGGTAGAGCCAGAGCATCAAGACCATCACGCCGCCAACCGCGCCGTAGGTCTCGTTGTACGAGCCGAAGTTGACGATGTAGGCGCGGAACCCGAGCGAGCTCGCGAGCCAGAGGGCGGTGGCGAGGACCGATCCCGGCGTGAGCCACACGTAGTCCTGCTCGACGTTGGGGGCGAAATAGTAGATGAGGCCGATGCCGGTGGCGACGAGGGCGAACACGAGCGGCCACTGCAGGATCTTCCAGGCCCAGGCGACGGCCGCATCGAGACCTACACGTGCCGTGAGCCAGTCGGCGAGCTGCGGACCGGCGATCACGAGCACCGCCGACACGAGGATGAACACGCTGACGCCGATCGTGAGCAGGATCGCGGTGAGCCGCTGCCGCCACCAGGGCCGCGTGTCGGTCACGTCGTAGGCGCGATTGAGCGCGTCGATGAGCGCGACCATCGAGGCGGAACTGCTCCACAACGCGGCCACGAGGCCGAACGTCAGCAGCCCGCCTTCCTCCGAGTTCCCGATCCTCATCAACTGGTCGCGGACGATGCCGATCACGTCCTGCGGCGCCACGCCGCGCAGCAGGCCCACGCCGCGCTCCACGAGATCCTGAGCAGGCAGGAAGCTCGCCAGTGCGATCAGCACCAGGAGCGATGGGAACAGCGCAAGGAAGAAGTAGTAGGCGAGCTGAGCCGCCAGGCCGAGCCCGTTGTCCTCCTGCACCTCGCGATAGGTGCGCTTGAGCAGTTCGCGCCAGGTCAGCGGTAGGTCGAACGCGGCCAGCATGCCGCCGGATGGTGCAAGATCGCGACCAGCCCCGCTGATCCGATCAACCGTCGCGCCTGGGCGAAGGTCGGCCGACCACGGACTTGGCCGCTCCATCCGGAGCTGCCGCGAGGACCGTCTCGATCGTCGTGCGCAACCGCTCGGCATCGACCGGCTTCACCAGGTGCGCCGCAAACCCAGCCTCGGCAGAGAGGCGTCGGTCTCTTTGCAGGCCGTAGCCGGTCAATGCCACGAGACGGATGGGCGGGCCGGCATCACGTGAACCGAGGCGACTGCCGAGCTCGTAGCCGTCCATCACCGGTAACCCGATGTCCACCAGCGCAACGTCGGGCTCGAACACCGCGGCCATGTCGATCGCCGCCGGCCCATCGTGCGCCGCGCACGCCTCGTAGCCGAGCGTTTGCAGCATCTCGACGAGCATGATCGCCGCGTCGTGGTTGTCGTCCACGACGAGCACGCGCCGTCCGGTCACCGCCGAGGTGCGCTCGTTGCCGCCGAGCGGCACCGGTGCCGGCCGCGCGGAAAGGAGCGGCAGCCTGACCGTGAACGTGGCGCCGCGCCCGCGACCGCCGCTCTCGGCCGTCACGCTGCCGCCGTGCTGATTCACGAGGCTGCGCACGATCGCGAGCCCGAGGCCGAGTCCGCCGATGGTGCGGTCGATCGCCTGCCGCTCCTGCACGAACATGTCGAAGATCTGCGGCAGGACGTCCGGCTCGATGCCCACGCCCGTGTCGCGGACCTCCACTGCCAGCCATCCGCCTTCCCGCCAGGCGCGCACGGTCACCTTACCGCCCGCCTCTGTGTACTTGGCGGCATTGGTGAGCAGGTTGGCGACGACCTGGGCCAGCCGTCCCGGATCGCCGTTCACCATCAGGCCGGTTCCCGGTACGTCGACGTCGAGTTCATGCCGCTGCTGTTCGAAGAGCGGGCTGGCAATCTCGATGGCCCGGGCCACGACTTCGGCGATCTCGATCGGCTCCGGGCGCAGCGTGATCTTGCCGCGCGTGATCCGCGACACGTCCAGCAGGTCGTCCACGAGCCTGACGAGATGCCGCACCTGGCGCTCGATCAACGCACGCTCGCGCTCGACGCCGTCGACCCCGCGCAGCTTCAGCAACTGGAGGGCGGTGAGAATCGGCGCGAGCGGGTTGCGCAACTCGTGGCCGAGCATCGCGAGGAACTCGTCCTTCGCACGGTTGGCGTCCTCGGCCGCGATGCGCAGGCTGTCCATCTGCTGCCGCGCCAGGACCTGCGTTGTGACCTCGCTCGCGATCACGAGCACGCCATCGACCGTCCCGTGGACGTCACGCAACGGCGTGTACACGAAGTCGAAGTAGACCGTCTCGAGGACCCCGTCGCCGTTGCGATCGAGCTGCGCAGGCACCTCGGTGCCCGACCGCGTCTCGCCGAGGTGATACACGTCCGCGAGCAGGCCCTCCCACTGCTGCTGCCGGACCTCCGGCAACGCGTCGAGCAGCGGCCTGCCGAGCACCTGCTCGGGGCGGCGCCCCCACACGCGGCAGGCGATCGGGTTGGCGAGCTCGACCACATGCTGCGCGCCCCTCAGCACCGCGATGGCGACCGGGGCCTGCATGAACAGCGCGTGGAGGTGCTGCTTCTGGAGTTCCGCCTCGCCGCGCGCCGCCTGCTCGTTGGCCAGCAGTTCGGCACGCTCGCGGGCGCCGCGCGAGAGCTTCACCTGCGTGTTCACGCGCGCGATCAACTCGCGGGCCGAGAACGGCTTCACCAGGTAGTCGTCGGCACCGGCCTCGAGCCCTTCGAGCCGCGCTTCGTCACCGGCACGGGCCGACAGCATCACGAAGGGGATCTCGCGGGTCTGCGGGTCGGCGCGGAGCCTGGCGAGCAGCGCGAAGCCGTCCACCGACGGCATCATCACGTCGGCCACCACCACGTCGGGCGGGTGCGCGCGCACCCACTCGAGGGCTGCCTGGCCATCGGACACGGCGTGCACGTCCCAATAGGGCGCGAGCAGCCGCACGAGGTACTCGCGCATGTCGGCGTTGTCGTCGGCGACCAGCACGTGACATGCCCCCGTCTCGGCCGCATGCGCCGCTGCCGGCAGGGCATCGGGGCCTCCCTCCAGCGGCCGCGGGAGCCAGCGTTCCGCCTCGACGACGAAGGCATTGGGGCGCGGGTCGCGGCGGCGCGCTCGCGCCGGCGCGATCGCGTCCGCAGGAAGATGGCTGGCACCCTTGGGTACCGTCACCTCCATCGTCGTGCCCATGCCGGGCACGCTGCGTGCCGACGTCGTGCCGCCGTGCATCGCGACGAGATCGTGCACGAGCGCGAGGCCGATGCCGGTGCCCTCATGGGTGCGGGCGCGGGCGCCCTCGACGCGGCGGAAGCGCTCGAACACGTGCGGGAGTTCGTCAGCGGCAATGCCGATCCCTGTGTCCCCCACCGAGAGCGACACGTGGGCGGCGTGATTGCGCAGGCGCACGGTGACGCTGCCCTCGAAGGTGAACTTCAGCGCGTTCGAGAGCAGGTTCAGGACGATCCGCTCCCACAGCTCGGGGTCGACGAACACCGGCTCGTCGATCGCATCGCAGTGCACTGTGTAAGCAAGTCCTGCCCTTTCGAACGCCGCGCGGAACAGGCTGGCGAGATCGGCCGTCAGTTCCGGCAGCGCCGTCGGCTCGAACGAGGCGCGGGTGCGGCCGGCTTCGAGCCGCGAGAAGTCGAGCAGTGCGTTCACGAGCTTCAACAGCCGGAGTTCGTTGCGATAGAGCGCGCGCAGCGCTTCACCCTGCAGAACGCCGTCGGAGGCGAGCGCGTCCTCGGTCGGTCCGAGCATCAGGGTCAGGGGCGTGCGGAATTCGTGGCTGACGTTCGAGAAAAAGGCCGTCTTGGCGCGATCGATCTCGGCCAGCGCCTCGACGCGGCGGCGCTCCTCCTCGACGGCCCGCGCGTTGGAGATCGACGCGCTCACCTGCGTGGCAATCAGCCCGAACCACTCGCGGTAGTCATCGTCGAACGGACGACGTGAGCTGATGCCCAGCACGAGGGCTCCGATGCCGCGATTGCGGCCGCGATCGACAAGGGGCAGCACCATCGCGGAATGGGGCGGTTCCGGCCACGGCCCCGCAGGCACCTGCTCGAACGCCGGCGCGAGTCCATGGACCAGCCGCGCCTCCTGCCGCGACGCCACGCCGTGCACGCCCCACGGCGTCGCGTCTACCGGTGGCGGGTTCGAGGAGGGAGACGGTCCGACATCGACGCCCGTACCAGCCACGAGCGACGCATCCTCCTGCTCGTCGAGCAGGTAGACCAACGCGAAGGGGACATCGGCCGGGTTGGTCCCGAGGACGTCGGTGGACAGGCGGCACGCGGCAGCAACGTCGCGCGCGTCGGCGGGCGCAGCCGCGAGATCGCGCAGCACCCGAAGCCGTCGCTCGCCCAGCACCTCGCCGGTGGTCTCGGTACAGGCGCAGAACATCCCGCCGATGCCGCCGGTCTCATCCGGCACCGGACTGTACGAGAAGGTGAAATACACCTCCTCCGGGAAGCCGTGACGCTCCATGAACAGCAGGAGATTGTCGGACCACGTCGGATCACCGCCGAGGGCGCGGGTGACGAGCGGTTCGATGTCGTGCCAGATCTCCGGCCACACCTCCGGCGCGGGCCGGCCGAGCGCCCATGGATGCTTGTGGCCCGTGATCGGCCGGTAGCCGTCGTTGTAGATCTTGACGAGCTCGGGCCCCCAGAACACGAACATCGGGTAGCGCGAGTTCAACATGATCCCCAGCGTCGTCTTGAGGCTCTGGGGCCAGTCGTCGACCGGGCCGAGCGGCGTGGTCGACCAGTCCCTGCTGCGGATCAATTCCCCGAGTTCGCCTCCACCCTGGAGGAAGGCCGACGAATGAGGCGACGAAGGAGACATCGGGGACATCGGCGTCTATATCACACGCCGAGGCCGCGTGAGCTCAGGCGTAGGCCCAGCACCATGCGCGCGGAAGCCGCTGGCCACGCGCGACCGACTCCGCGGGTGGGCATATAGTCGTCGCGTGGCGACATTCCCCATCGATCCGCCCATCGCGCCGATGCTGGCAAAGATCGCCGAGGCGCTCCCCCACGGCCAGGACCTCTACTACGAGCCCAAGTGGGACGGCTTTCGCGCCATCGTGTTCCGCGGTGCGCACGAGTTGTACATCCAGAGCCGCGACCTCAAGCCGCTCGACCGCTACTTCCCCGAACTGCACGAGGCGCTGCTCGCCATTCTCCCGCAGGGCTGCGTCATCGACGGCGAGATCGTCATCGCCTCGGCGCATGGACTGGACTTCGATGCACTGCAGATGCGCCTGCACCCGGCGGCGTCGCGTGTGCAGAAG
>JAEYZV010000084.1 GCA_023427865.1 Acidobacteriota bacterium | reverse complement strand
CGTCTATGTCGAGGTCGACGCCGAGGGGCACGGCTCACGCCTGAACGGTGGTCACGCCATCGGCATCGGCGGGATGGGGGGGCAGTACTCGTTCCGGTACGCCGACGAGTGCTGGGGGGTGATGCAGCAGGGAGAGCCCTGCCTCGTGGCCGACAGCGAAGCGGATCCGCGGATCGGCCACGACGTCCGTGAGGGCTATCGGGCGGCGTCGGCCCGTGCTGTCGTCTGCGCACCTGTCCGAAAGGAGGGACGGTTGGTCGCCGTCCTCGCCGTTCACGCGGCGCGCCCGCGCACGTGGCAGCGGCACGAGGTCGAAGTCGTGCAGCACGTGGCCGGTCGCTGCTGGGAATCCATCGAGCGGGTCCGCCTGATGCGCACGGTGCAGGAAGCACTCGAGCGCGAGCAGCGCGCGCGCGAAGAGGCGGACGCCGAACGGCGGCGCGCCGAGTCGGCAAGTCGCGCGAAGGACGAATTCCTCGCGATGCTCGGCCACGAGTTGCGCAACCCGTTGTCGCCCATCCTCACGGCGCTGCAGTTGATGAGGCTTCGCGGCAGCGACGTCGTCACCAGGGAGCGCACCGTCATCGAACGGCAGGTCGCGCACCTGACGCGGCTCGTCGATGACCTGCTCGACGTCTCGCGCATCGCCCAGGGTCGCATCGAGCTTCGCATGGCGCCGGTCGCCGTGGCCGACATCGTCCGGCGCGGCATCGAACTCGCCAGTCCGATGCTCGAGGAGCGTGGTCACCGGCTCACGATGGACGTGCCGGCCGAACCTCTCGTCGTGACCGGGGACGCCAACCGACTGGGACAGGTGCTGGCCAACCTGCTCACGAACGCCGCCAAGTACACCGATTCGGGCGGGGAGATCACCGTCCGCGCCCGGCAGGATGGCGCCGAGCTCGTCCTTGCAGTCGCCGACACCGGCCGGGGCATCACGCCCGAGGCGCTGCCCCGCATCTTCGACCTCTTCGTCCAGCAGCGCCAGGCGAGTGATCGGGCCGAAGGCGGGCTGGGCCTCGGGTTGACGATCGTGCGCAGCCTCGTGGAGCGCCACGGCGGGCGGGTCGAGGCACGTAGCGCCGGTGCCGGGCAGGGCAGCGAGTTCACGGTGTGGCTGCCCATGCGTGGCATGCCTTCGGCCGCTACACCTGCCAGTCAGCCCGACGACGCGGCGTCACGGGCAGGTGGGCGCCAGCGCGTCCTCGTGGTGGACGACAACGAGGACGGCGCGGCCATGCTCGCCGCCGTCCTGGATACGCGGGGGTACGTCGTACGCGTCGCGCACGACGGTCCGTCGGCCCTCGACATCGCGGACAGTTTCCAGCCTCATGTCGCCCTTCTCGACATCGGCCTGCCGGTGATGGACGGCTACGAACTGGCGATACGGCTGCGCCAGCGCCCCGGCCTGGCCGACGTGACGCTGGTGGCGGTCACCGGTTACGGGCAGTCGAGCGACAAGGCCCGCACCCGCGCTGCCGGATTCGACCATCATCTCGTGAAGCCTGTGGACCTCGCGGCCCTCGACGGCGTGCTGAGCGACGCGCGGTTGGCGAAGCGCCGGGCGTGATTGGCACGCGCCGTGCTGACTGGAAGACCGCGAAAGGTTGTCATCGGCGTGAATCATCGCGAGAAAGATCCTGCGCCCCGGACAGATGCCGTCCCGTCCGTGTCCGCGCCGCAACTGGCATCGTTCACCGTACCCGTCGGCGACGTGCTGATCCGGCGCGACGAGATGGCGTACGGCATCTTCAACTACCGCGGCGAGCGGGTGCTCGAGCGCTCGGTCGGGACCCCCGCCGAAGCCGAGCGCATCGCGGCCGAGATCGTGGCTCCGTGGCACGGAGGCGTGCGCGTGGTTGCGTCACGCGTCGAGTGAGCGGAGACCAGCGATGATCCGCGTCGTCCGGCAGGGGGCCGCGTGGACCGTCACTCGCGACGGTCGGCTGATGCGCGAAGGTGTTGGCGCGGCCGTGCACAAGACGCGTGAGCTGGCCGAGCAGCATGCCGCGCGGCTGGCCGAGAAGCTCCAGGAGGAGGTCTGGTTGGCCGACGGCGACCCGCCGGTACCGGACGGCTCGTCGCCCGGTCGATGACGAAGCTCGTCGGCCTGACCGGAGGCCTCAGGGGAGGCGTCCGTGCCACGTCGGTCACCGCGTCGTCCAGACGCGGCCGTCCGCTCGGATGTGTACCGTCGCGCCGTCGAAGCCCGGCGCAGCGATCTCGTACTGTGACGTCGTGGTTTCGAGCACGGGCCGGAACTCCAGGCCATCGACGCGGATGTCGCCGGCCCGCAGGGCCGCCAGGTCGGTGGCATAGCGCCCGTGCGTTCTCCGGTAGGTCTGCTGCCGATAGTAGAGGCGGCGGAGCGCCCACTTCACCCGCTCGTTCCGGTCTTCCACGAACGCGACGCGGCGCGCACCGGCGGGGACATCGGTGAACTGGAGGTAGCCCCAGCGCTCCGGCATGTGCATGTCGATGGCGCCTTGCGGGCTCCAGACCCAGTTGTCCTCGGGGAGTGGCCGTCCGGTCCGGGGGGCGGGGCGCTTGCGGTAGGTCCCGCCCACGACGTCGAGCGTCCACTGCACCCGGGAGAAGTTGAGGCGCCACTGGTCGCCGTCGCGCGGCGCGCGATGTCCCGGCGCCGCTTCCCGGAGGATCCGCCACGGCAGCGCGAGCTCCACGGTCCATTCCTCATCACGATCGCCAGGGCGATTCAGGGTGCCGCTCAGGCCGATGCCGACCTCGAGGCCGGCAATGTCCCAGGCGTGGACGGCTGGCCCGCCATCGCGGTACGGCTTGACGAGCAGCAGGTCCCACGGCGTGCCGAGCGCGTTGACCTCGAGCTCGTAGTACGCGTGCGTGTCGCCATCTGGGTCCAGGAACACCTCGAAGTCGTGATCCTGGAAGATGACGGCGTCGCGCGTGGTGATGGTCGCCCAGAGGTCCGGCTCCTCGAGGTGCGCCGCGATATAGAGCGCCGTGTCGTCCCAGAGCAGCTTGACCCGCGTGGCATGCCTCACCGGCCGCACGCCATCGATGTCGACGAAGGCGGCGGACCACTCGGTGGCCTGCCAGGCCGCTTCGTCGAGCGTGCCGTCGATGCGCAGGGGCTCCGGCGTGCGATGGCAGACGATGTGCCGCGGTGCGTAGGGCAGCGCCTCGAAGTCCACCGTCGGGCGCTGGGCGAGCACCGGGACCGACGCAAGCGCGGAAGCCGCGGCGACGGCGGCGAGCAGGGGTCGAGTTCTCATCCGGCCGGCAGCGTACCGCAAGTGTGCAGCGCCTCCGTTGCGAAGGCCCACGTTGGACACCGACAACCTCGAGGCCTCGGCCGTATCAGTCCTCGGATTCGTCGGTCGTCGGGCACGTCCCGTGCACAGCGCAACGGGCATGGCCACATCGATGCCGGCAGGTGATGTGTCGAGCGCGCCGGTCGCCGAGAACATCCGCGCCATCGCGGACCTCGAGCGGCAGTCGGCGCGCGAGAAGAGCTGGGACGTCCGGGTCAGCGAGCGCATCAGCGACTTCGTCGGGAGCCTGACCTTCGTAGCGGCGCATGTCGTGTGGTTCACCGCATGGGCCAGCTGGAACGCACTCGCCCCCGAGGGGCTGCAGTTCGATCCCTACCCGTACGGCCTGCTCACGTTCATCGTGTCGCTCGAGGGCGTGCTCGTGGCGACCTTCGTGCTGATCACCCAGAACCGGATGAGCCGGGACGCCGAGCGGCGCGCCCACCTCAACCTGCAGGTGGACTTGCTGTCCGAGCAGGAGTTGACCGTACTGCTGCGCGTCCTGCGGCAGGTGGCCGAGAAGCTCGACGTCCGACTCGACGACGAGGGCAGGCGCTCCGAGGAACTGATGCGGGAGACGAACGCCTACGAGCTGATGGAAGGCGTGAAGGACATTCCCGTGAA
>JAEYZV010000030.1 GCA_023427865.1 Acidobacteriota bacterium | reverse complement strand
GATTCGGGATTCGGGGTTCGGGATTCGGGATTCGGGAGTCGGGGATTGTGGACTGGGGACTCGGGATTGGGGATTCGAGATTCGGGGGAGTCGGGAATCGGCTTCGTCGCTGACTGGCGCTTCGCGCTTCTGACTTCAGACTTCTGACTTCTGACTTCCCATATGCTTTCCGGCATGCGGGCAGTGGTGTTGGGCGGGGGCGTCGTCGGCGCGGCGGTCGCGTGGGACCTTTCGCGGTTCGCACCGGTGGCAGACGTCACGGTCGTGGACTGCGACCGCGCCCGCCTCGACGTCCTGGCCGGGCGCCTCGGCGTGGGGACGCGTGCGGCCGACCTGCGCGATCCCGCGACCGTGCAGGCAGTCACGAGCGACGCGGACGTGTCGGTCGGCACCTTGCCGAGCACGCTGGCGCTGCCCGTGATCGCACAGATGGCGCGCCTCGGGCGACGACATGTGGACGTGAGCTTCCTCGCCGAGGACCCACGCGACGGCGATGACGCGGCGCGTGCCGCCGGTGCGGTGATCGTGTACGACTGCGGCGTGGCCCCCGGGTTGAGCCACGTGCTGGCCGGCCACGCCATGCGGACGATTGCGCGCGAGGCACGCCTGACCATCGATGTCGGCGGATTGCCGGTGGACCCGCTTCCGCCGTTCTACTACAAGGCGCCCTTCGCGCCTGCCGACGTCATCGAGGAGTACACGCGGCCGGCACGCCTGATCCGTCGCGGCAGGACGATCGTGCTGCCGGCGCTGAGCGAGCCGGCGGTCGTCGACGTGCCCGGCGTGGGCCCGCTCGAGGCCTTCAACACGGACGGCTTGCGAAGCCTGGTCGATACCGTGCAGGCCCGGGACATGGTGGAGCGGACACTGCGCTACCCCGGGCATCTCGCCGCGATGCGCACGCTTGCCGATGCGGGCTTCTTCGACACGACGCCGCTGCAGATCGGCAGCGCTCGCATCTCGCCGCGGGAGATGACGTCGGCGCTCCTGTTCCCGCAGTGGCAGTACGGTCCGGGCGAGCTCGACATGACGATCCTGCGCGTCGAGGTGTCGGGCCGCACGGCTGATGGCTCGAGCCGGCAGGATCGCTGGCTGCTCGTGGACAGACCGGCCGCAGGCGCGGCGACGAGCAGCATGGCGCGGACCACCGGATGCCCCGCAGCCATCGTCGCGCGATGGCTCGCCGACCGCACCATCGCTGTCCCGGGCGTCCATCCGCCCGAGCGGCTGGGCCTCGACGGCCACGGCGACGCGCTCGTGGCGGCGCTCGCCAACCGCGGTATCACCATTTCCACGGGGTGGTAGCGCCCCGCGGGGACCAGACTCGGACGCGGGCCCGGCTGGGACAGCCGGCCCTACCGGCACTGCTCCCGTGAAGTGTCCGCTTCCGGACAGTGCTTCGTCCGCGAGTGAACGCACGCCCGTCCGAATCCGCGCGTTTCCGCGCAATTGGCGGGCACGCCGGTTGCTCTACCTGACCGCCGTGGACCGCCCAATCGCAACCTCCGACCGCAGACGCGCCCAGGTGAAGCGCTGGCTGCCGCTCACCGCGATCATCGTCGTCCTGACGTCCGCGCTCGTCTGGGGCGCCGACCTGTTGCGCCCGTCGGTACGCCGCGACCGCATCCGCACCGCGCGCGTGGAGACGGGACCGCTCGAGGCGTCGCTCACGGCGTCGGGCACCGTCGTGCCCGCCATCGAGCACGTCATCTCGAGCCCGATCGACGCGCGGATCCTCTCCGTGCTGCGCCGCGTCGGCGACCAGCTCGAGGCGGGGGATCCGATCGTCCGGCTCGACACGAGCGACTCCGAGCTCGAGGCCGAGAAACTCCGGCAGAACATCGCACTCAAGGGCAACGAGCAGGCACGCACCAAGCTCACGCTGCAGTCGCAGCTCATCGAGCTCGACGGCCAGATCAAGTCGAAGGACCTCGAACTGCAGGCGCTCAAGGCGGCGCTCGCCAGCAACCAGTCGCTCGCCAGGGAGGGCCTGGTGTCGCAGGAAGCACTGCGCGAGTCCGAGTTGAAGGCGGCGCAGGCCGACGTCGATCTCGCGCGGCTGAAGCAGAGCCGGATCAACGCCGAGGCCACCAATCGCGCGCAGCTCGACGGCCTGGCGCTCGAACTGCAGTCGTTGCACGCCGAGGATGCCCAGCAGCGGCGACTGCTGGAGTTGACGACCACCAAGAGCGACCGCAGGGGCGTGCTCACGTTCGTGCAGGACGAGGAGGGCGCGCTCGTCCGCAAGGGCGACGTCGTCGCCCGCGTGGCGGACCTCTCCGAGTTCCGGGTCGAAGCGACGACATCCGATGTGAACGCCGCGCGGGTGTCGGTGGGCCAGGCGGTCACCGTCCGTCTCGACGATCGCGTGACGTCGGGCCGCGTCAGCATCGTCGAACCGCAGATGCAGAACGGGGCGCTGCGTTTCGAGGTCGCGCTCGATGAGCCCGACACCGACTGGCTCCGGTCGAACCTCCGCGTCGACGTGCAGGTGATCACCGATCGCAAGGCGCGCGTGCTGCGCGTGGCACGCGGACCGTTCGCGCAGGGCGGCGGCGCGCAGTACGTCTTCGTGCTCCGCGACGACCGCGCCTACCGCACGCCGGTACGCCTTGGCGTGTCGAACTTCGAGTACTTCGAGATCGTGGACGGCGTGTCCGAGGGCGACGAAATCATCGCCTCCGACATGCGCGAGTACGAGAGCACACCAGAGCTACGCGTGAGGTAGGGACGGCTGTCCCCAGCGGTCCCTACCTAACGTGTGGAGTCACCCCCAATCCCGAGATCCGACCATGATTCATCTCGAACAGATCCAGAAGGTGTACCGCACCGACCGCATCGAAACCGTTGCGCTCGCCGACATCAACCTCGACATCGAGCAGGGCGAGTT
>JAEYZV010000022.1 GCA_023427865.1 Acidobacteriota bacterium | reverse complement strand
AGAACGGCCGTCGGCTTCCACCTCCAGCCTGAGTTGGTAGGGCCGGCTGTCCCAGCCGGCCGTCTGCGTTCCTACACCGAGTGCGAGAGGAGGTCCTCTTCGGCCTGCTCGGCGGGGAAGTCCTGGTCGGCTGCGGGCGGCTTGCTCGCCGTGCCGGTACCGCGAAGCATCGCGAGACGCCCGGTGCGCGCGATCTCGAGAATGCCGTACGGCTCGAGCACCTCGATGAGGCTGCGCACCTTGTCCTCGTTGCCGGTGATCTCCACCGCCAGCGACTCGGGCGAGACGTCGATGATCCGCGCCCGGTAGACCTGCGCGAGCTGGAAGATCTGCGCGCGCGTTTCGGGCGTCGTCTTCACCTTCAGGATCGCGAGCTCGCGGAAGATCGACGGCTGCCGCGAGACGTTGTCGACGCGGAGCACCTCGATCAGCTTGTAGAGGTTGGCCTCGATGCGCCGCGCGCCGAACTCGTCGGCTTCCACGGCGATGGTCATGCGCGAGACGCCGGGCGTCTCCGTGTGGCCGACCGTGATCGAATCGATGTTGAAGCCGCGGCGCCGGATGAGCCCGCTCACGCGGGTCAGGACGCCGGGCTGGTCCTCGACGAGCACCACGAAGGTGTTCATGCGTCCGCTCCCGTCTCGACGATGGCGCTGGGGCGCCGAATCATGTTGTGCAGGTCGTTGCCGGCCGGCACCATCGGGTACACCGAGTCTTCCTGCTCGACGCGGAAGTCGATGAGCACCGTGCCCTGGTGCTGCCGTGCCTCACGCACGGCCGGCACGACGTCGGCGCGCGTGGTGACCTGCCGCGCCTTCAGCCCGAACGCTTCGGTGAGCTTCACGAAGTCCGGGTTCACCAGCGGCGTGGCGGCGTAGCGGCGCTCGTAGAAGAACTCCTGCCACTGGCGGACCATGCCGAGGAAGCCGTTGTTGATGATGGCGATGTTGATGTCGATGCCTTCCTGCGCAATCGTCGCCAGCTCGCACATCGTCATCTGGAAGCCGCCGTCGCCGACGACCACCCACACCTCCGCGTCCGGGCGCGCAACCTTGGCGCCGACGGCCGCCGGCAGCGCGAAGCCCATCGTGCCGAGGCCGCCCGAGGTGATCAGCGAGCGCCGCTCCTCGTGCTTGTAGTACTGCGCCTCCCACATCTGGTGCTGGCCGACGTCGGTGACGACGATCGTCTCGCGGTCACGCGTCTCGCGCCACAGGTCGTTGATGACGTGGGCGGCGTACAGGTGGCCGTTGTCGGGCAGGTTCTGGATGTCGCGAACCGCCGAATCGCCCTTCAGCATCGAGATGTACTCGATCCAGTCGCTGCGGTCGCAGGCGCCGACCGAGGGCAGCAGCGCCTCGAGTGTCTGACGCAGGTCGCCGATCAGACCCACGTCGACGCGGACGTTCTTGTTCAGTTCGGCCGGGTCGATGTCGATGTGGATCTTCTTGGCATTCGGCGCGTACGTCTTGACGTTGCCCGTCACGCGGTCGTCGAAGCGCATGCCGAAGGCGAGCAGCAGGTCCGCTTCCTGAATCGCGGTGTTGACCCACGCCTCGCCGTGCATGCCCATCATGCCGAGGTTCAGCGGGTGGCTCGCAGGAATCGCGCCGAGCCCGAGCAGCGTCGTCGCGATCGGCACGTTTGCCTGCTCGGCGAACTTCAGGACGGCCTCGCGGGCGTTGGACAACTCGATGCCACGACCAGCGAGGATGAGGGGCCGCTTTGCCGAGTGAATGAGGTCGAGGGCCTGCTCGACTTCGCGCGAACTGGGCGTGTGCGACGGACGGTAGCCCCGCAGCTTGGGCGCCTCGGGCCACACGAACTCGCACGCCGTCTGCTGGCAGTCCTTCGTGATGTCGATCAGCACCGGACCGGGACGCCCGGATCGCGCGACGTAGAAGGCCTCGCGGACCACCCGCGCCACGTCCTCGGGCCGCGTCACGAGGTAGTTGTGGTTGGTGACCGGCAGCGTGATGCCCGTGATGTCGGTCTCCTGGAATGCATCGGAGCCGATCGCCTTGCTGCCGACCTGCCCGGTGATGCACACGAGCGGTACCGAGTCCATCATCGCCGTCGCGATGCCGGTGACCATGTTGGTGGCGCCGGGACCGCTCGTCGCGATGGCGACGCCGACCTGGCCGGTCGCGCGTGCATAGCCGTCGGCCATGTGCGTGGCGCCCTGTTCATGGCGCACCAGGATGTGGCGGATCGGGTAGTCGAGCATCGCGTCGTACGCCGGCAGGATCGCGCCGCCGGGGTAACCGAACACGCAGGTGACGCCTTCGCGCACCAGGCTCTCCCACAGGATTTGGGCTCCGGTCTTCTTCATAGTCAAACTCACGTGGCGCGTTCGGGGAACGCGCCCTACCTTCTGCGTTCGGGAACGCGCCCTACCTTCTGCGCTCGGGGAACGCGCCCTACCTTCCGCTCGGCACTCGTCAGGTCCAGCGGTGCCATGGCGGCGGACGCCGCCGCGGCGGCGCCCCTACCGGACTACTGCCTCGCGCGCGGGGGCGGAGGTG
The DNA here is from genome assembly GCA_023427865.1 of Acidobacteriota bacterium. Taxonomy (GTDB): domain Bacteria; phylum Acidobacteriota; class Vicinamibacteria; order Vicinamibacterales; family Vicinamibacteraceae; genus Luteitalea. The sequence continues at coordinate 4,970 of JAEYZV010000022.1, read as the reverse complement.
GTTGCCGTGGCCGTGGCCGGGCGCGTGATGGCGCCCTCCGAGGCCGAGGACACGAGGCTGGCGTACTTGGCCATCACGCCCGTGGTGTAGCGCGGCGCCGGGGCCACGTACGTCGCGAGGCGTCGCGCGATCTCCGCGTCGCTGACGGCCATGTCGAGGCGACGGTTCTCGAGGTCGAAGGTGACGATGTCGCCGTCGCGGATGGCGGCAATCGGCCCGCCCGCCACGGCCTCGGGTGCGACGTGACCGGCCATCAGCCCGCGCGTCGCGCCGGAGAAGCGGCCGTCGGTGAGCAGCGCCACCTTGTCGCCGAGGCCGGCACCCATGATGGCGGCCGTCACGCCGAGCATCTCGCGCATGCCGGGGCCGCCCTTCGGGCCCTCGTGGCGGATGACCACCACGTCGCCGGCGACGATGCGGCCGGCCTGCACGGCAGCAAACGCATCTTCCTCGTGCTCGAACACACGCGCGGGCCCCTGGTGACCGGCCAGTGACGATCCCGCGACCTTGACGACGCAGCCTTCGGGCGCGATGTTGCCGTGAAGGATCAGCAGGCCGCCCGTGGGCTTCAGCGGGGTCTCGAACTGGCGGACGACGTCCTGCCCGGGCGTCTCGGCCACTGCGACGGCTTCCTCGCCAATCGTCCTGCCGGTCACGGTCGGCGCCGAGCCGTCGATGAGCCCCGCTGCGACCAGACGCTGGCAGACCAGACCCGTGCCGCCCGCCTTGTGCAGGTCCGCGGCGACGTAGCGGCCGCCGGGCTTCAGGTCCGCGAGCAGCGGCGTGCGGTCGTTGATCGCGTTGAAGTCCTCGATGCTGAGCGGCACGCCAGCCTCGTGGGCGATCGCGAGCAGGTGCATGACCGCGTTGGTCGAGCCGCCGGTCGCGACCACGCCGGCAATGGCGTTCTCGAGCGCGGTGCGCGTGATGAGGTCACGCGGACGCACGCCGCGCTGCAGCAGGTCGAGCGCCAGCCGCCCGGCCTGTTCGGCGGCGGCTTCCTTTGCCGGGTACGTCGCGGGAATGCTCACGCTGCCCATGGCCGCAATACCGAGGAACTCGGCGACCATCGCCATCGTGTTGGCCGTGAACTGCCCGCCGCACGCGCCGGCGCCGGGGCAGGCCTTGTCCTCGAGATCCTTCAGCTCGACGAGCGTGATGCGCCCGGCCGCCTGGGCACCGATGCCCTCGAACACGTCCTGGATGGTGACGTCCTTGCCCTGCCAGGACCCCGGCTCGATCGACCCGCCGTAGAGAATCACGCCGGGGATGTTCAGGCGGGCGAGCGCCATGATCGTGCCCGGAATGGTCTTGTCGCAGCCGCAGAGCATCACCACCGCGTCCAGGTGATGACCGAACGTCACCAGTTCGATCGAGTCGGCGATCACCTCGCGGCTGACGAGGGACGCGCGCATGCCTTCGGCGCCCATCGTGATGCCGTCGGAGACGGCAATCGTGTTGAACTCCATCGGCGTGCCCCCGGCCTTGCGCACGCCGTCCTTGACGTGCTCGGCGAGGCGGCGCAGGTGGAAGTTGCAGGGGCCGATCTCGGTCCAGGTGTTGGCGATGCCCACCAGCGGCTTGGCCAGGTCTTCGTCGGTGAAGGCGCAGGCCTTCAGCATGGCGCGCGCGGCGGCGCGGCTCGGGCCCTCGGTCAGGGCGGCGCTCTTGTGCTTGTTCAGGTCGGTCATGTGCGATCTCCTGCTTCCACGGCGGCAGGTGCGGCCTGGGCTGCCGGACGAGGCAGCAGCGTGGACGCATAGGAGCCGAGGTTGCGGAGCATGGGGGCGAACTCGTCGAGATGGGCGAGGGCGCGCACGCAGCGCGCGTCCTGCGCGCCCACGGCGAGGTCGGCGTAGAACAGGTACTCCCAGGGACGCCCGGGGATCGGGCGCGATTCCAGCTTCGTCAGATCGATGCCACGCAGCGCGAACACGCTCAGCGCCTTGAACAGGGCGCCCGCCTCGTTGGACAGCGTGAAGACGACCGTCGTCTTGTTCGTGCGGGTGATCGCGGGATCGACCGGCGTCGCAGACACCACGAGGAACCGGGTGATGTTGTCGGCGAAATCCTGGATGCCCGACTCGAGGACCTGCAACTCGAACACGGCGGCGGCACGCTCGGAGGCGATGGCCGCGGCGCCGGCCAGCTGCTTGTCCTTGATCAGCTTGGCGCTGCCGGCGGTATCGTAGGTCGCCACGACCTCGACGCCCGGCAGGCTGCGGAGATACCGGTCGCACTGGGCGAGCGCCTGCGGGTGCGAGTAGATCGTCCTGATCTGATCGATGGTGGTGCCGGGCAGGGCGATCAGGCTGTGCACGACGCGCAGTTCGAGGTCGCCGACGATCTGCAGGGCATGCTCGAGGAGCAGGTCGTAGTTGCGGTGGATGGTGCCGCCGATCGAGTTCTCGATGGGCAGCACGCCGAGGCTGGCCTCGCCCGACTCGACGACCCGGAAGACGTCGTCGAAGCTGGCACACGGGAGCAGTGTTGCGTCTGGCGCGTACCGTTGCGCCGCCGCTTCGCTGTAGGCTCCCGGTTCCCCCTGGTAGGCCACCACCATGACGCACAATGGTCGTGCGTCGGCCAACCAAAGTCAAAGTTATTTTCTTGAGTGAAACATTCGTGGAATTTATTGTCGCGCGCCAAGGGGCAAGGCCCCGAAGCCTGCGGACTCGAGTGGCCGCGCGCCGGGGCAGGGCCCGACGTCCACGTACCGGGGCCAAGCGGCGGCTCGAACGTCGACGTCGTGGGTACGTAGCCGCCGAGCCTTGCCCGGCGGCCATCGCCGAGCGCCCATCGCCTACACCAATGCTCCCCGCTCCCCGTATAATGCCGCGTTCATGCTTCGCCCGTTTCGCGGCCAGTGGCCCCAGCTCGACGCCTCGGTCTTCGTGGACCAGAGCGCCCAGGTCATCGGCGACGTGACGATCGGCAGCGAATCGAGCATCTGGATGAATTGCGTCGTCCGCGGCGACGTGCACCGCATCCGCATCGGCGCGCAATCGAACATCCAGGATGGGACGGTCGTGCACGTGATGCGGGGGACGCACCCGACGACGATCGGCGACAAGGTCACGATCGGGCACGGCGCGCTGATCCACGGCTGCACGCTCGAGGACCGGGTGCTCATCGGCATGGGCGCCATCGTGCTCAACGGGGCCGTCATCGGCAGCGACTCGATCGTGGCGGCGGGCGCGCTCGTCACCGAGGGCACCGTGGTGCCGCCACGGTCGCTGGTGATGGGCAGCCCCGGGAGGGTGCGGCGCGAGGTCAGCGAGGCCGAAGCCGCGATGATTCTCGACCTTGCGGCCCGCTACGTGGGCTATCGACTCGACTACATGGAAGACCCGTCGTCGGACACGTCCGGGCGGGCACGCGAGACGCGCGGCTGAGCCGCGGCACGACATGGCCTCCACCGCCCCTGCCCGCGGCATGCGGGATTTCCTCCCGGCCGACGTCCGACGCCGGACCCACGTGATCGGCGTCATCCGCCAGGTCTACGAACGATACGGGTTCGAGCCCCTCGAGACGCCCGCCGTCGAGAACATCGACACGCTCCTCGGCAAGTACGGCGAGGAAGGCAACCAGCTCATTTTCAAGATCCTGAAGCGTGGCGAGCACGAGGCGTCGGGGCAGGCGGACCTGGCGCTGCGGTACGACCTCACGGTGCCCCTCTCGCGGGTCGTGGCCGAGCATCGCGCGACGCTGCCGAAGTTCTTCAAGCGCTATCAGATACAGCCCGTCTGGCGTGCCGACCGTCCGGCGCGGGGCCGCTACCGCGAGTTCTACCAGTGCGACGTGGACGCCATCGGCTCCACGTCCCCTGTGGTCGAGGCCGAGCTGTGCGCCGCCGCCTGCGAGGCGATGCAGGCCCTTGGTTTCAGCGATGCCGTGCTGCGCCTCAATCACCGTGCGGTGCTGACTGGCGTGCTCGACGTCGTCGGCGTGCCGGCCGACCGGCATGGCGATGCGCTGGTCGCGCTCGACAAGCTCGACAAGATCGGCATCGAAGGGGTGAAGGCGGAATACGCGACCCGCGGGCTGTCGCCGGAGGCGGCAGACACGGTGCTGGGCGTACTCGGGACGGTCGAGGCCTCCGCCGCCGTCGAGGCGGAAGATACGGCCGCGCTCGATCGCGTGGCGGCGTTCGTCGAGGGCCACGCGGCCGCTACTGCCGGGATCAGCACGATGCGAGACGTGCTGGCGCTGGCGGCGCGCACACCGGCGGCGGGGCAGTTGCGTGTCGACCTCTCCCTGGCGCGCGGCCTCTCGTACTACACAGGCTGCATCATGGAGATGACGGTGCCGGACCTGGCGGGCAGCCTCGGGGGCGGCGGCCGGTACGACAACCTGGTCGGGATGTTCCTGGGGCAGTCGGTGCCCGCCGCCGGGTTCTCGCTCGGGCTCGAGCGCATCCTCGTCGTGATGGGCGAGCGGGGGATGTTCCCCGCCCACATCGCGGCCACGGCGGCTGACGTGCTCATCGCGCAGTGGAACGCGGCGACGGTGGGTGACGCGCTGGCGCTGGCCCACGCCCTGCGCGGCGGCGGCCTGCGCGTCGAGGTCTACCCCGATGCCGACAAGCTCGGCAAGCAGTTCAAGTACGCGGCATCGACCGGCGTACCGCTCGTGGTCGTGGAAGGCGACGACGAGCGCGCCGCCGGCGAGCTGACGGTGAAGGACCTGCGCAACGGCGAGCAGCAGCGTGTGCCCCGCACCGCCGCCGCCCCCCGCTTGCGCGCCTTGCTGACAGGACGCGGGAACGACTGAGGGTCGACCGCTCCACCCGGAACGCGGACCCGTTCCCGATACCCGATTACCCGCTACCCGCTACCCGATACCCGCTACCCGAAACGACTATGGATCTCCTCGGCGACCTCTACAGAACCCACACCTGCGGCCAACTCCGGCCCGGGCACGTCGGCCAGGACGTGGTGCTGCTCGGCTGGGTGCATCGCGTGCGCGAC
>JAEYZV010000668.1 GCA_023427865.1 Acidobacteriota bacterium | reverse complement strand
CATCAGGACCCTCCGGCAGGGTACCATTCGCGATTCACGCGAAGGCGCCACGCGGAGCTGGGGCCTACGGGGCCCGGGAGAGTTCGGCATGCAGAAGGTCAAGATGGCGGTGGTCGTCCTGCTCGCGACGTGGGCAGTGGGTTGCATCTCGGTGGACTCCCTGGTCAAGGTGAAGGCCGACGGCACGGGCACCATCGAGCAGACGATGCTGATCAACAGCTCGGCGATGGGGATGATGTCGATGATGGGCGGCGGCGAGGAGGGCGAGGCGGCGAAGGCCAAGCTCGATCCCGCGGCGCTCTTCTCGAAGGAGAAGCTGCAGGACGAAGCAGCCAAGCTCGGCGAGGGCGTGACCTTCGTGTCGAGCACGCCGGTGACGCAGGGCGAGATGAAGGGCGTGAAGGCCGTCTACGCGTTCAAGGATTTCAACGCGCTGAAGGTGAGCACGGCGATGCCCGACCTCGAGGACGGCGGGACGACGATGAAAGGCAAGGGCGAGCGCCTGCCGATGGTGCTCACAAGGAATGCCGGCTCCTCGCTGATCACGCTCGACATGCTCGGGCAGATGACCGGCGCCGCGCGCGCCGATGCGCCGGCCAAGGCGGAAGGCACGCCGGAAATGCCCAAGGAGATGATGGCGATGCTCGCGCCCATGTTCAAGGACATGCGCGTCGCGATCGCGCTCGAACCGCAGGGCACGCTCGTGCGCACCAACGCCACGCACGTGCAGGGGCAGCGCATCACGCTGTTCGACGTCGCGTTCGGCGAGCTCTTCGCCGACCCGGCCGCGCTCGAGAAGCTCGAGAAGCTCGGGAACAACCCCTCGATGAACGACATCCGCACCACGCTGAAGGGCATGAAGGGGATCAGGATCAACGAGGCCGAGAAGGTCGAAGTCGAGTTCAAGTAGGCAGCGGCGCGGTCGGGAGGTACTCCGGGGCGCGCCGCAGCCGCGTGCGCTGCTCGTAGGCGTACGCCATGGCAATCAACGGCCCTTCCGACCACGCCGGGCCGATGAACGAGACGCCGATCGGCAGGCCACACACAAGTCCTGCCGGCACCGAGATGCTCGGGTACCCGGAGACGGCGGCCGGCCCGGAGCTGCCGCCGGTGCCGTAATCGCCGTTCACGAGATCGGTGAGCCACGCCGGGCCGCCACTCGGCGCGAGGAGCGCGTCGATCTTCGCGCGCGCGAACACGCGGTCGAGCCCCTCGGTGCGCGACAACCGCCGCGCCTTCGCCTTCGCCGCCAGGTAGGGCTTGTCGGTGAGCGGCCCCTTCGCTTCCGACTTGACGAAGAGGTCCTGGCCGAAATACGGCATCTCCTCTTTGGCGTGCGCCTCGTTGAAAGCGATGAGGTCGGAGAGCGATCTCATCGGCGCCTCGGGCCCGAGTCCTGCGAGGTAGGCGTTGATGCCGGCCTTGAACTCGTACAACATGACCTCGAATTCCGCCTCGCCGAACTGCCCGCGCGTCGGCAGGTTCGCCGGATCGACGATCGTGGCCCCGGCGCTCTCGACGGCCTTGATGGCGTCCTCCATCAGCGCGTCGACGCGCGCGTCGAAGCCGAAGAAGTTGCGCATCACGCCGATGCGCTTGCGCTGCAAGCCGTCGACCTGCAGGTACTCGCGGTAATCGCCGGCGCCCTTGGCTCGCGTCGTCGCGCGGTCGCGCGGATCGACGCCGGCGATGGCGCCGAGCAGCACCGCAGCGTCGGCAACCGTACGAGCCATCGGCCCGGCCGTGTCCTGCGTCTCGGAGATCGGGATGATGCCGCTGCGACTCACGAGGCCGACGGTCGGCTTGATCCCGACCAGGCCGTTGCGGCTGGACGGACAGATGATGGAACCGTCCGTTTCGGTACCCACGGCGATGGCGCACAGGCTCGCGGCCACGCTCACCGCGGAACCGGTGCTCGACCCGCAGGCGTTCCGATCGAGCGCGTAGGGGTTGCGCGTGAGGCCGCCACGGCCGCTCCACCCGCTCGTGGAGTCGTCGGACCTGAAGTTGGCCCACTCGCTCAGGTTCGCCTTGCCGAGCGGCACCGCGCCGGCCTCGCGCAGGCGCGTGACGATCGCCGCGTCCTGACGCGGACGGGCGTCGACGAGCGCCAGCGATCCGGCCGTCGTCTTCATCCGGTCGGCCGTGTCGATGTTGTCCTTGATCAGCACGGGGATGCCGTGCAGCGGTCCACGGACCCTGCCGGACGCCCGCTCTCGATCGAGTTGACCGGCGAGGTCGAGCGCATCGGGGTTCAGTTCGATCACGCTGTTGACGGCGGGCCCCTGGCGGTCGATGGCGTCGATGCGGCGCAGGTACACCTGGGTGATCGCCCGTGCGGTGATCGCTCCCGACTCCATCGCACGACGGAGATCGTCGACGCTCCGCTCGCGCACCTCCTCGCCGACGTCGAGGGCCGCCCGCGACACTCGCTCCTGCGAGACGGGATCGGGCGACGCGTGGGCCGGTGACGAGGGGGCGACGAGGGCCGCGCCGCCGATGGCGGCACGCTGCAGGAACTGCCGGCGTTGCATGGGCGGATGTTACAATCGCGCCCGCTCCGGAGGCCAATCCATGATCACACGGCTCGCCATGGTCGTCCCCACGACGACCTCCTGGCGCCTGCGATCGTGGCGCCGCCTCCCGCGGGCGGCCGCGTCCCGCCGGCGACCGGTTCGTGGCTGCTGCACCCTCGCGCCATACACACATGCCCATGCACACACGCACCGTCCTCCTGATCCTCACGGCGTTCCTCTCGTCGGGGGCCGGCCTCGCACGCGACGCGCATGCCCAGGCGCAACCGCTGAAGATCGGCGAGCGGACCCGCAACTGGACGCGCATGGACGGCTTCGTCCCGATGTACTGGGACGAACTCTCCGGGCGCCTGTACCTCGAGATCTCGCGGTTCGATCAGGAACTGCTCTACCAGACGTCGCTGCCGGCCGGGCTCGGGTCCAATCCCGTCGGCCTCGATCGCGGCCAGCTCGGGTCGACGGCCGTGGTGACCTTCCGGCGCGTCGGGCCGAAGGTGCTGCTGACGCAGGCGAACTACCGCTTCCGGGCGCTGAGCGCGGACCCGGCCGAGCAGCAGGCGGTGGCCGACTCGTTCGCGCGCTCGGTGCTGTGGGCCTTCAAGGTGGAAGCCGCCGAGGACGGCCGCGTCGTCGTGGACGCGACGGACTTCCTCCTGCGTGACGCGCACGGCGTCGGCGATCGGCTGCGCAGCGCCGACCAGGGCAGCTATCGCGTCGACGCCAACCGCACGACGTTCCACCTGCCGCGCACGAAGGCGTTTCCGAAGAACACGGAAGTCGAGACGATCGTCACCTTGGTGACCGACGGCGCGCCCGGTCCGCTCGTGCGCCAGGTCACGCCCGCACCGGCGGCGATCACGGTGCGGCAGCACCACTCGTTCGTGCAGCTGCCCGACCTCGCGACGCACACGTTCACGCCCCGCGTCGCCGACCCGCGTGCCGGCGGCATCGACATGACGATCCACGATTACGCGTCGCCGATCACCGAACCGATCGAGAAACACTGGGCGATCCGTCACCACCTGCAGAAGAAGGATCCCGCCGCTGCGGTGAGCGACGTCGTGGACCCGATCGTGTACTACGTCGACAACGGCACGCCGGAGCCGATCAGGAGTGCCCTCGTGGACGGCGCGAGGTGGTGGGCGGCGGCGTTCGAAGCGGCGGGCTTCCGCAACGGCTTCGACGTGAAGATCCTCCCGGCTGACGCCGACCCGATGGACCTTCGCTACAACATGATCAACTGGGTCCACCGCTCCACGCGCGGCTGGTCGTACGGCGCCGCGGTGGTCGATCCACGCACGGGGCAGATCCTCAAGGGCAACGTCAGCCTCGGATCGCTGCGCGTGCGGCAGGACGTGATGATCGGGTCGTCGCTCGCATCCGTGGCGACCACCGATGACGCGCGGCGGTGTGCGGCGGGCGACTCGCCCGAGGCGGAGTACCTCGCCGACCTCGATCCGTCGGTCGACGCGACGGCCATGGCGCTGGCGCGCATCCGCCAGCTCTCGGCGCACGAGGTCGGACACACCATCGGACTCGCGCACAACTTCGCGGCGAGCACGTACGGTCGCGCGTCGGTGATGGACTACCCGGCGCCGCTCGCGAAGATCACCAACGGCAAGCTGGACCTCTCGGACGCGTACGGCGTTGGTGTGGGCGCGTTCGACGTGTTCGCGGTGAAGTACGCCTATAGCCAGTTCGCACCTGGTGCGGACGAGGCCGCCGAACTCGGGCGGCTGGTGGACGATGCGACGGCCAGGGACCTGCTGTTCATCGCCGACAGCGACGCACGGCCGGCGGGCGCGGCGCATCCGCTCGCGAGCCTGTGGGACAACGGCACCGACCCGGTCGAGAGCCTCCGGCACGAGCTCGCGGTCCGCAAGCTGGCGATGGGCACGTTCGACGTCACGCGCATTCCCGAGGGACGCTCGCTCAGCTTCCTCGAGCAGAAGTTCCTGCCGCTCTACTTCCACCACCGCTACCAGCTGCAGGCCACGGTGAAGTCGGTGGGCGGGCAGTCGTACACCAACGCCGTACGCAAAGGCGCGGCTCCAGCTCCGGCGGGGACGACGATCGTGGCGCCGGACGTGCAACGCGCCGCACTCCACGCCGTGCTCGAGACACTGTCACCGGACGTGCTCGTCGTTCCCGAGCGCATCCTGACGCTGCTGCAGCCGCAGACCGAGGTGTTCGGCGGCTTCAACACCGAGCTGTTCCCCCGCCGGACCGGGCGGACGTTCGATCCGGTAGCCGCGGCATCGATTGCCGCCGACATGACGCTATCGGCGCTCCTGAATCCGGAACGCGCCGCACGGCTCGTCGAGTTCCACGCACGCAACCCGAAGAACCCCGGGCTGCACGAGGTGATTCAGGCGATCCGGACGAAACTCCGCCCGGCCAACCTCCGGGAGGATGCATCGGCGCTCGTCCTGCGTGCCGCGCAGACCGTGTTCGCGATGCGGCTCATGGAGCTCGGCGCCGACGAGTCGGCCGCCAGCGACGTGCGGGCGATTGCACAACAGCAGGTCGGGCAACTCGTGCTGCTTGCGACGGCGTCCGGCAGTACCGCTGCTGCCGCCAGTCCGGCATGGGCCGCGCACGGCGCTGCGCTGCGGGCGCTCGTGGAACGGTACGCGGATCGACCGTTCTCGCCCTACACGCCGCAGAAGCCGCTGCCCGCTCCGGCCGGCGATCCCATCGGGGGAATGTAGGGGCGGAGCTCCAACGGTAGGGGCGGAGCTCCAACGGTAGGGGCGGAGCTCCAACGGTAGGGCCCGCTCTCCGAGCGTGGCCCACAGGCGACGCTGAGGCGAGCACGCTGAAGGCCCGGCTGGGAGCCGGCCCTACCGTCAGCCGCACCGCTGCGGGCAGGGCGCGTTC
>JAEYZV010000650.1 GCA_023427865.1 Acidobacteriota bacterium | reverse complement strand
CGTCAGGGCGGGCCGACGGCCCCCCCGTCGGCACCGGCGCCGGCCGCCGCCAGCGCGGCGAGCACCTCGGCAGCCGGCGGCATCTCCGCCACGCGCGGAGCCGTCGTGATCGAGAGCACACCACCCGGACTTCCCGTCACCATGGAAGGTCGTGAGCGCGGCGTGACGCCGATCACCATCGGCCAGCTCAGGCCGGGACGCCACGACGTACTCGTCGGCGGACTGGCGCGAAAGGTCGACGTCACCGCCAACCAGGTGGCGACGCTGCACGTCACCTCCCGGCAGTAGCCCGCCCGCCGATGGCGACAGGTCGCCGATTCCTGCGCTGGACGCTCGTCGGCGTGATCGCCGCGACGCTGCTCGCCTACGGCACGGTCGTCACGTGGTTCATGGCCAACGAGGAAGCCCTCGTCTTCGCGGCGAGCCACAGGGAACACCCGCTGCCCCCCGACGTGGCGGCGCGCATCGACGCGGTGACGCGAACGCGGGCCGACGGTTCGCCCGCGCTGCTCTGGGTGATGCGCCAGCAGGCGCGTCCGGCGCCGTGGGTGATCTTCCTTCACGGCAACAGCGCCAACGTCAGTACACCGGAGAACGTCACGCGCTACGGCCAGCTGCACGCCCTCGGCCTCAACGTGGTGGCGCCCGAATATCCCGGCTTCGGCGCACTCGCCGGGCAGGCGTCCGAGGCTGGCGCCGTGAGCGCGGCGCGCGACGCGTGGGACTGGGTCCGCTCCGCCGGCGTGCCGGCCGCACGTGTCGCGGTCTACGGCTGGTCGCTCGGCTCCGGCGTCGCGACGCACCTGGCCAGCGTCGTCGACGAACGGGCGCTCGTGCTCGAGGGCGCCTTCACCGGCGTGGACGACCGTGCACGTGAGTTGTATCCGTGGCTGCCGGTGACGTTGATGATCCGCAACCCGTTCGCGTCGCGCTACCGCATAGGCGAGGTGGGCAGTCCCCTCCTGCTGCTGCACGCCCGCGATGACGAGATCATCCCGTTCGCACACGGTGAGCGGCTGTTGCAGGCCGCACGCGATCCCAAGCGTCTCGTGGTGCTCACCGGCGGCCACATCCGGCCGAACGTCCGCGACGAGGCGACCTACGTCGGCGCCTTGCGCCAGTTCTTCGCCGAGGTGTTCGACTAGCCGAGGCCGGCGGGTTCGACGTGGACGAGCACGTCGCTGACTTCCTCGACGTCGCGGCGGATGCGCTCGCGGACCTGCGTCGCGAGGGCGTGCCCCTGGTCCACCGAGATCCACCCGTCCACCTCGAGATGCAGGTCGACGTGATATTGCAGCCCGGTCTTGCGCCCGAACAGCTTCTCCACGCCACGCACGCCGTCGACGCCGCATGCCGCGGCGCGCACCCTGTCGAGGAGCGGTTCCGGCGGCATCGTGTCGAGCAGATCCTGCGACGTGGACCGGACGACGCCCAGCCCGGCGACGATGACGAACACGCCGACGAGCATGCCCCCGACGCGATCGGCAGCCCTGAAGGTCACCGGATCGTAGAGCGTCAGCCCGAGGGCGGCCAGGGCGGCCAGCGAGGAGAGCACGTCGACGCTGTCGTTCCATGCGTCGGCGAGGAGTGCCTTGCTGCTGGTCCGACGGCTCACGCCGACCTTCGACATCATCAGCATGGACTTGGCCGCCAGCGCCACGCCAAGCGGCCATACCGTATACAGCGCGGGCGGGGGATGCACGGCGCCCATGTCGCGGATGGCATGAACGGCGATCGAGGCACCGACGACGAAGAGCGCCAGGCCGATCAGCAGGCCGGTGAGTGTCTCGGCGCGCCCGTGGCCGTACGGGTGATTGCTGTCGGCCGGGCGCGAGGCGTACCAGAAACCGGCGAGCACGGCCAGCGAGGCGACGACGTCGGCCGCGAACTCGATGCCGGCGGCACGCACCGTCAGGGAACGGCCCATCGTGCCGACGACAAGCCCGGCGGCCGCCAGGCAGGCGTTCACGGCGACGCTGGCGGCGGCGATGCGACGCCCCGCCACCAGCCCGTCCTGCCCAGCCATCGGTTCCGCCGCGACGGCGACTCGCGTAACGCTCACGTGTCAGAAGAACGCGCGCCCGTGCCAGGTGTCGCGCGCCGGCGCCTCCCATCGGCCGCCACGCACCGCGCCCGCCGTGGCCACGGTGTTGTCGAACACGATGGTGTCGGGCGTGACGGCGCCGCGCGAGGCGGCCTCGGCGAACTCGTCGCGCGAGACGCGGTGGACACCTCCGGCGTCACGGTAGAAGACCGACGCGTGGTCCACGAGTTCGGCACCGATCTGCTGGCCGAGTCCCTTCATGGTGCGCACGAGGCTGTCGACCGAGCAGCCGGACACGCCGGCCGCCTCCTCGTCCACGCCGACGAGCAGGAACTGGTCGTGCCGGAGTTCGCGGGCGCAGTCGAGCGGCACGCGGTGCGCGTTCCAGTCGTCGAGGAAACGGTCCACTTCGGCGAGCAGCACCTGCTGTTCGCCTGCGGCCAGGGGACGGCACGCGGCACACACCCAGAGGCGGGCCGAATCGGGCAGTGAGGCAAAAGGCTGGCGAGGCATGGTCGGGTCAGGTCGGGCTCGGAGTCGACGCCAGTCTACCCTTCGACTCACGGGAGGGGGACTGCCCGCTGCCGGGCTGCATCGCCGCGCCCGGCCGATCGGGACGGCGTCGGCCGCCACGCACGCGAGCTGAAGGCTTACCGGTTGCACCGGACAGGCCAAGTATGCAATTCTGACGCGCCGCCTTCCAGCCGAGTACCGCATCGATCCCAACCGTCTTTTGCCTGTCCATCGAGTATTCGAATCCCTTGTGGTGTTGCGCATGTCTCCATGCGTCGTTCACCTGTTCATCGCCAGACGGAGGCCTGGCCAGCCCGTGAGGACGTCGTGAGCGTTCGCCTATTCATTGGAAACCTGCCCTACAGTGCCACCGAAGCCGACCTGCGTACCTTGTTCGGAGAGGTCGCCCAACCGTTGCAGGTGGTGCTGCCGACCGACCGCGAGACCGGGCGTCCACGGGGTTTTGCCTTCGTGGACTTCGCCGAACGCGAACACGCCGAGCAGGTGATTCAGCGGTACAACGGCCAGCCCTTCAGCGGGCGCCCCCTTGCGGTGAGCGAGGCGCGCGCGCGCGAAGAT
>JAEYZV010000623.1 GCA_023427865.1 Acidobacteriota bacterium | reverse complement strand
CCGCAGCACCTTCGCGGGCCGGCGCGGCCGATCGCGGCGCCTCCGGGCGTGACGACGCCGCGCTGCCTGTTGGCGGGGTCGGCAACGCCGGCCCCACGGCGCCTGCCGCCGCAGCACCGCGTTCGGGTTGCGGTCCGGTGACCAGCAGCAACGTGTCGAGCGACGAGAAGTCCACGCGGGGTCGAATCAGGATCTCGCGGTACAGTCCCGAGCCGCGCTCGGCCTTCTCGATCCGGCCGATCACGTACCCGCGCGGATAGATGCCATCGAGTCCCGAGGTCATCACCAGATCACCCGGGGAGACGTCGGCGAGGTTCGACACGTACTCCATGCGGAGTGGCGTGTCGCCGACGCCGCCGACCACGACGCCACCGGCGCCGTTCCTGTCGATCACCGCACCCGCGCCGGCGTTGCGGTCGATGATCAACTGCACCTTGGCCGCATGGGCGGCCGGCTCGTCGATCACGCGGCCCACGACGCCCATCGGCGAGAGCACCGCCATGTCGCGACGGACCCCGTCCTTCCAGCCCTTGTCGATCGTGACCGTCCGGAAGGCCGAGGCCGGATCGGCCGCGATGACGCGCGCGGCCATCGTCGCCGGCAGCTCGGTGCGCTGCAACTGGAGAAGGACCTCCAGCTGCTCGGTGCGGCGCGCCTGCGCATGCGCGTGCTGCAGTTCGATCCCCATGCGATCGATCTGCTGCTGGAGCGCCTCGGCGCGCGCGCGGTCGCCGCGAAGCGCGACGTAGTTGCTCCAGGCGCCAGTCACCCCTTGCGTGGCCCACGCCGTGACGGCCTGCACGCTCGACAGCGTGCCGAACAACAGCGACTCGAGCACGCTCACGCCGCCCCGCGAGCTGACCTGCGCCGAGATGAGCAGCAGGTGCCCGAGCAGCGCCGCCACCAGCAGGTAGCCAGCGCGCTTCTGGAACTCGAGGACGGGACCGCGTTCGTTGGTCAGCACGGGGTTGCTTCACAGTCGGCCATCGGCATCTGGCCGTCGGCCTTCGTTCAGTCGGGGTTGGGCATCGAGCGACGGCGGTCGGCGGTCGGCCTTCGGTCTGGGACTGCGTTCACCATCCACGCGCCCCAACGTGCCGCGAGACTTCCGAAGGCCGAAGGCCGAATGCCGAAGGCCGCCTCAGTCAATCGAGATCTTCCGCAACAGATTGAAATCCGACAGCATGCGCCCGGCGCCGAGCACCACCGTCGACAGCGGATCCTCGGCCATGGCCACCGGCAGGCCGGTCTCCTCGCGCAGCCGTTTGTCGAGATTCTTCAGCAACGACCCTCCACCAGTAAGGACGATTCCTCGGTCGACGATGTCTGCCGACAACTCGGGCGGCGTGCGCTCCAGCGCGATCCGCACCGCGTCCACGATCACGTTGACGGTCTCGGCCAGCGCGCCGCGGATCTCGTCGTCGGTGATGGTGATCGTCTTGGGGACGCCCTCCACGAGGTGCCGGCCCTTGATCTCCATCTCCCTGGGCTCCTCGAGCGGGAAGGCCGAGCCGAGCTCGATCTTGATCTGCTCGGCCGTGCGCTCGCCGATGAGCAGGTTGTAGGTCTTCTTGATGTACTGGATGATCGCCTCGTCCATCTCGTTGCCGGCCACGCGCACCGCCTTGCTGTAGACGATGCCGGCCAGCGAGATGACGGCGATGTCGGTCGTGCCGCCGCCGATGTCGACGATCATGTTGCCGGACGGCTCGGTGATCGGCATGCCGGCGCCGATGGCAGCGGCCATGGCCTCCTCCACCAGGTGCACCTCGCTCGCCTTCGCCCGGTAGGCGCTGTCCTTCACGGCTCGCTTCTCCACCTGCGTGATCTCGCTCGGCACGCCGATGACGATGCGCGGGCGGACCCACACGTTGCGGTTGTGCGCCTTCTTGATGAAGTACGTCAGCATCTTCTCGGTGACTTCGAAGTCGGCGATGACGCCGTCCTTCATCGGCTTGATGGCCACGATGTTGCCCGGGGTGCGCCCGAGCATGTCCTTGGCCTCCTTGCCCACCGCCTCGATGCGGCCGTTCACCTTGTTGATGGCGACGATGGAGGGCTCGTTGACCACGATGCCCTTGCCCCGTGCGTACACGCAGGTGTTGGCGGTGCCGAGGTCGATGGCGAGGTCACTCGAGAACAACGAGAACAGCGAACGCAGGCTCACTCGGACTGACTCCCCTTCTGGGCTCCCCTGCCGAGCAGGACCGCCCTGATGCCGTTGCGGCCATGCCGCTTGACCCAGTACATCGCGTCGTCGGCGGTACGGATCAAGTCGGCAGCCGTGAATGTCGGACGCCTGGCGGTAGCGACGCCGACCGACACGGTCAGCCGCACCTCCACCCCCTGGCCCGTCAGGAACGTTTCGGCCGCGACGCGCTGCTGGATGCGGCTGGCGACGCCTTCGGCATCGCGCTGGCTCGTATTGGGCAGCACCACGACGAACTCGTCGCCCCCGTACCGCACCGCGGTATCGGTGGCACGTACACAGGCCCGCAGCAGCGCACCGACTTCCACGAGCGCCCGGCTCCCGAGCAGGTGCCCGTGTCGGTCGTTCACGCGCTTGAACGCGTCCAGATCCAGGAACACGAGCGACAGCGGCCGCCCCGTCCGGGCCAGCCGCGACAGCTCGCGTTCGACGGTGTCGTGCAGGTGCCGCGCGTTGTACAACCCGGTGAGGTCGTCGACGGCGGCCAGTTCCCTGAGCCGGTCCAGTTGCCGCGCCCGTGCCAGCGCCAAGGCCGCGGGACCCAGCACGTCCGCGTCGAGCGCGGCGGCGGCGGCCATGACGGCCGGCGGACGCGGCGCGGGCGCCTCGTCCAGGCCCACGAGCACTCCTGCCACTTCTTCTCGGCTGCGGAGCAGCAAGGCGACAGCGGCGACGTCGGGCCCGCGTCCGAGGGCCGCACGCAGCGAACCCGCGCTCCAGTGTGCCTGGGTGCGCAGCGCCGCGTCGGCGGCCCAGAGGCTTGCCTGGCCGGTGCGCCGACGGGCAGGCGGACCGCTCACCAGTTCGGTGCCGTGCGCGCCAGGGACGGCGACGGCCCAGACGTGGAGTGGCAGCCATTCCGACATGCGAGCGACGACAAACCGAGCGACCCCCTGCGCGGTGTCGGGCTGGTGGAGGCCGGTCCACCAGGCGTGCAGACCCGCCCGGGACGCGAGCTGGCGACGCGCAGCGCGCGGCAGGCGAGGCAGACCGATGGCCAGGTTCACGGCGTCGATACTCGGTACGGGTTGATGCAAGGGCTGGTGAGTCGGTGGGCCACGAGCGCCCGTCAATCATAGCCCTGCACATCCAGTGCCGTATAATTGCTCGCTTCATCCACCGGGCACCGGGTTCAGGGTGCCGGGGACGAAGCCAGATCGATGGCCGGACCGTGAGCGCGGTCCGGGCTCGGGCTGTGAAAACGCATTGAACCCGGTACCCGGTACCCGGTACTCGGTACCCGGAGATTCTCTTATGACCATGCTCGACCGGATGCGGCGCCACCAGGGGTGGCTCAAGTGGAGCCTCGCCCTCGTGGTACTCACATTCGTGTTCTTCTACGTGCCCGACTTCCTGACCCCCCCGAACACGGGCGCGGCGGGCGACGCGGTGGCGACGGTGCAGGGGCGGGCCATCACGGCCGGTGAATTCTCGCGCGCCTACAACGCGCAGATGGCGCAGTTCCGCAACGCCTACGGCGGCAACATGAGCACCGCGATGCTGCGGCAGCTCGGGCTCGACCGCCAGGTGCTGCAGCAGATGATCGACCAGCAGGCGGTGCTGGCCGAGGCCGAGCGCCTGGGCATCACCGCCACTGACGCGGAGGTGCGCGACCGCATCGTCAGCATCCCCGCGTTCCAGGAGAACGGGCAATTCATCGGCGAACAGCGCTACCGCCAGCTGCTCCGGTTCCAGCGCCCCCCGATCAGCGCCGCCGAGTTCGAACAGGAAATTCGCAACAGCGTGATCCTCGACAAGATGCGGGCGACGCTGACCGAGTGGATCTCGGTGTCGCAGGCCGAGGCCGACGCGGAGTACCGTCGGCGCAACGAAAAGGTGTCGCTCGAGCTCGCGTCGTTCCCCACCGTGTCCTTCCTCGACAAGGTGCAGGTGACCGACGCCGACCTCGCCTCCTACTACGAGCAGAACCAGGAGACGTACCGGATCGGCGAACGACGCAAGGTCCGCTACCTGCTGCTCGACGTCCAGGCGATCCGCAACAACATCACGGTGCCCGAACAGGACATCCAGCGGGCCTACCGGCAGAACATCGATCAGTACACGCAGCCCGAACAGGTCCGCGCCAGCCACATCCTCCTCAACACCGAGGGCAAGGACGAAGCGGAGGTCCGGGCCAGGGCCGAGGACCTGCTGAAGCAGCTGAAGGCGGGCGCTGATTTCGAGGCCCTCGCGAAGGCCCACTCCCAGGACGCCGCGAGCGCGGCGCGTGGCGGGGACCTCGACTTCTTCGGCCGGGGCCGGATGGTGCCCGAGTTCGAGCAGGTGGCGTTCACGCTGCCGGTCGGTCAACTGAGCGACATCGTGCGCACGCAGTTCGGGTTCCACATCATCAAGGTCACCGACAAGAAGGCCGCCGAAGTCCAGCCGCTCGACGCCGTCCGCGCGCAGATCAGCGAGCAGCTCACGTTCGAGCGCGCGCAGACACGGGTGCAGGACCTGGCCACGGCGATTGCCGCGGAGGTGAAGGTACCGGGCGACCTCGAGAAGGCCGCGAACTCGCGCGGTCTGAAGGTGCAGGAGTCGCCGCTCTTCACGCGCAACGAACCCATCCCGGGGCGCGGCGCCTCGCCGGAGGTCTCCGAGCAGGCGTTCACGCTCGAGCAGGGCAAGGTGAGCGGGCCGCTCCGCACCGGCACGGGTGTCGTCTTTCTGACGGTGACGGGCAGCGAGGCGGCGCGCGTGCCGCAACTCGCCGAGGTGAAGGAGCGCGTCACCAACGACCTGAAGCGGAAGAAGGCGCAGGAGATGGCGCGCACGCAGGCGGAGTCGGTCGTCGCCAGCCTGAAGAACGCCGCCGATTTCGCGGCTGCCGCCAAGGCCGCCGGCCTCACCGTCCGTGAAGCCGAGGACCTGACCCGAGGCGCGGCCGTCCCCGAAGTCGGGCCGAGCCCCGCCATCGATCACGTGGCCTTCTCGCTCCCGGTCGGCAGCGTCAGCGACCCGCTCGCGACACCCAACGGCGTGGTGATCCTGCGAGTCAAGAGCCGCACGGAGATTCCGGCCGAGGAACTGGCGAAGAACCGCGATGCGATCCGCCGCGAACTGGCGTCGCAGAAGCGGTCGCAGTTCTTTGCCAGTTACATGACGAAGGCCAAGCAGGGCATGGGCATCAACATCGACCAGGCCGTCCTGCAGCGGCTGACGACGTAGGGGCCGGGTAGCGGGTAGCGGGTAGCGGGTGTCGGGTAAGGAAAAGGGCGGGTCGCCTCACGGCGGTCCCGCCCTTTGTCGTTCCCTCCGGTCCCTACTCCTCCGGTCCCTACTCCTCCGGCCCCTACTCCTCCGGCCCTTAGTCCTTCGTCCTTACTCCTCCGTCCTTACTCCTCCGTCCTTACTCCTTCGTCCTTCATCCTTCACCGTTACCGGGCAAACACCCACGGCAGCAGGGCGAGCGACTCGCCGCGGCGGAGCAGGCGCATGGGGCGACGGATGGCAGCGAGGCTCTCGCGCTCCTGCGGCGTGAGGAGCGATTCGGCGAGTGCGGCGCGCATCGTCTGCCCGCCCCCGAACGTCTCCGACAGGGCCTCGAAGAGTGACGGCTTGGGCGGGTAGACGACCACCTGCACCGCCGCGTCCTTGGCGATGCCTGCGCGCTGCTGCGCGATGGCGAGCGCGCGCGGGAGCCCGCCGAGTTCGTCCACGAGCCCGTGCTCGCGCGCCTGGCGTCCGGTCCACACGCGCCCCTGCGCCACGGCGTCGATTTTCTCGGGTGTCGACGAGCGCGACTCGGCGACCTTCTCGACGAACTGGTCGTAGAAGGCCTGCATCTGTTCCTCGATCTTGCCGCGCTCCTCCGCCGTGAACGGCCTCGCTCCGGAGTACATCTCCGCGAACCGTCCCTCACTGACCGTCTCGATCGTCATCCCCAGCTTGTTGTAGGTGCCGCCCACGACGAACTTGCCGGAGAAGATGCCAATCGAACCGGTCAGGGTGCCCGGCTGCGCGACGATGACGTGGCCGGGCATGGCGATGTAGTAGCCGCCGGACGCCGCGAGATCCGACATGGAGACGACGAGTGGCTTGCGCGCGCGTAGCAACATCAGCTCGCGCCAGATCACGTCGGAGGCCACCGTGGAACCGCCGGGGCTGTCGATGCGCAGCACGGCGGCCTTGATGGTGTCGTCGTTGCGCACCTTGCGGATGTACTCGGTGAGCTTGTCCGACCCGACCTCGGTGCCCGTCGGCCCCGTGCCACCGTTGCCGGAGACGATGGTGCCGACCGCGTAGATGACGGCGACTCTCGGCGCGTTGATCGGGGACCGCGACGCAGGGGCGATCGGGATATAACGTTCGAGCGAGATCTCCTCGAAGCGGTCGCCGAGGCCGCTCGTGGTCCCGAGCTCGTCGAAGTACGCGACATCGTCGACGAGCCCGCTCTCGAGCGCCTGGTCCGGGAGCATCGGTCCCGCGTCGATCAGCCCGCGCACGTCGGCCACCGACTTCTTCCGGGCGCTCGCCACGACGCCGAGCAGCTGCTCGAACGCGTCGTGGTTCAGCGACTCCGCCATCTCGCGGTGCGCCGGGGTGAACCCCTTCTCGGTGAACGTATTGACCGCCGTCTTGTAGTCGCCGATGTGCAGCAGGTCGGGCGTCGCCCCGAGCTTGTCGAGCGTGCCACGCAGGAAGACCTGGTAGCTCGCCAGGCCCGTCAGGTTGAGCTGGCCGGGCGGGACGAGCACGACGCGCGAGGCCGCCGAGGCCAGGACGTACTCTCGGTCGCCCGCGAATTCGAGCAGCGCGACGAGCGGCTTGCCCGAGGAACGGAAGTCGACGAGCGCGTCGCGCAGTTCCTGCACCTTGGCCCACATCGACGGCGCCTGGGTTGGCCGCAGCAGCACACCGGTGATGCGCGGGTCGGTCTTTGCCGCACGCAACGCCGCCGTGACGCTGCGCATCGTGACGGTGTCCTGCAACAGCTGGTCGAACGGAGTGGTGGCTATCTCCTCGAGATCGCCCGCGAGCCGCAGGACGAGCACGCCCTTGTCGGGCACACCGGCGGGACGCCGGAAGGCCACCCAGGAGAGAGCCACGAGCGCCGCGGACACCAGCACCGCGCACACAAGCAGGAAGACAACTATCCAGACGCCTCGTCGTACAGCCACGCTCGTTCCTTTGGAGGTTCGGCCTGCAATCCCGCAGCGACGCCGGGAGGATGCCGGTCGTGTCAGAGGAGGATAGCACCCGGATTTGGAGGCGCGTCGCGTCTGCTCTTCCGGTCTGCGCAGAGGTACGCTATACTCGCTTGTCCGTGACCGGCCCGGTCACGCGCCTCTTGCGGAAGTGGCGGAATTGGCAGACGCGCAGGTCTCAGGAACCTGTCGGGGCAACTCGGTGAGGGTTCAAGTCCCTCCTTCCGCACCAGCACCCACACACATGCTGTAGCGCTCGTCGGAACCGCTGACAAGCGATCGCGGCCGCTGCGCGCACGCTCGACCGCGGTGTCTTCATCGCCGAACAGTGCAGCCTCGTTCAACAATCGAACAGTCGGGGGCCCGCTGACACCCACGGCTCAGGTCAGTGACGCTGCGCCGCGCCATTTTTTCCGTCTGAAATCATGACAGTGCGCTCGCGCGCCGTCGATGCAGGAAGCACTACGGCGGGCTTTCGTAGCCGATCCGTTCGGGCACAGCTCTTGCCCATCTGAAGCGTGTCGGCGAGTCCGCATGATGACTCGCCGCAGGAGACGACCGATGCGCATGCTCCCTCATCGTCGCCGCGTTCTGTGGAAGCTGTTCCGAGCCGGGCAGTTCGTTCGCTGCGAAGTCAATCCCCATCCGTTCGGGATGGAACTGCGGTACCTCGTGAACGGCAAGCCGATCCTCAGCCGCGTGTTCGAGGAGTGGGAAGCGCTGGAAACGGCTGCGGCCGGTTGGTGTGAAGGGTTGCTGATGCGCGGTTGGCGTGCCGCCGACGCTCGCGCGCCCCAGCCATTGCACCTGGCCTCCTAGGCGCTACGCCGTCTCCACCGGGCAAGGCCGGGCGGCGACGTACGGCAACGGTTTCGAAAAACCCACACATCACGTACGCAGGCGTCGAGCTCATCTGACGCGCGTGCGCTCCCGTTTACAATGCCCGCGATGAGCGTGGCAGGCGGTCCGTACGTGGCGCTGGCAGTGCTGTGCCAGCGCGTCGATCTGCAGCCCGACGGGTCCGCCGACCTGATCGGCATCGTCGACGGGGTCGCGGTCGACGACCCCAACGATCCCGACACTCCCCCCCTGATCCTGAACGTGCGAGCCGTGGTCGCGCTGCGCGGTGGCAGCGTGCGCGGCGCGAAGCACATCACCCTGCGCGGCTGGTTCCCTTCCGGTGGCGAAGGGCTGTCGGCCGAGAAGGTCGTGCGCTTCACCGACGATCGGCCCTCGATCACGCTGAACATGCCCCTCGAACTCGAACTCAGCGAGGTGGGCACCTACGCGTTCGAGGTGCTGTGCGAAGGCCGCCTGCTCACCGTGATCACACTCCACGTCCAGCAGCGATGAGCGTCGGCGGCCATCCCGCGCAGCGTCGAGCGACCGGGTGGTCGTCCTGACGGCCTGCTCGTGCGCCCGGACTCACGGCTGACAGGTGACGGGCAGCGCGGGCGGCGCCGCCGTGTCCTGGGAACGCACGGACAGGTGCTGCACCTTGGCGGGCGTCGTCGGTGCCAGCGTAATCGCCACGCGCAGGGCGCCGCGCTCGCAGGGCATCACCCACTCGCCACGCAAGGCGTTCTCCACGACGAAGGGACCATCGGCGCGGCAGGCGCCGTGCCTGGCGCGCAGCGCCTCGAGTGCGTGCCGACGCCGGTCCTTCGCAACATCCAGGTACAGGTTGTTCGCCGCAATCCGTTCCGCGAGTGCGTCGTCCCACTGCTGAACGAGACGCGTCACCTCGGCCCGCATGCTCGTGAGCGCCGTCGATGGCTCCGGTTGCCGCGGGCGCAGCGCACCGGTGCGGGCGAGCGCGTCGAGAGCCGCATCGAAGCGCGGGCTCCAGGCGGTGTACGTCAGTGACCCCATGGCTACCAGGCCGATGCCGTACTGCGGCAGCCAGCGCATCTGCGAGCCGTAGCCGGGGAGTCCGCCCGAGTGTGCGACGACGTGGCCGAAGGCGCACGTCTGACTCACGCGCAGGCCGTAGCCATAGCCGCCGGCGGCCAGCTCCGTCGCACCGGCCGCGTCACGTCGGACCGTCGCCGGCCCCATGCGCCACACCTGCTGCATCTCGCGGCGGGAGGCGCGACGCAGCGGTCCGCGCTCCGCACCGTCACGAGGCGGCCACGCATCCACCATCCAGGCGACGTAGCGCGCCAGGTCGTCGAGCGATGTCAGCATGCCCCCCATCGCGCCGAACGCACCGTCGGGCAGCGGCGGCTCCTCCTTCCATCGCTCGTCCTCCCACCGGTAGCCGTGCGCGGTCCGCGAGCGCGGCACCGCAGACGCCTCGAGTGTCGTTGCCGACAGGCCGAGCGGATCGAGGATGCGCGTGCGCATGAAGTCGCGGTACGGGGTACCGGACGCACGCGAGATGACGCGGCCGAGGATGGCGAACCCGTAGTTGGAGTACTCGTAGGCGACGCCCGGCGGGTTGGAGAACGGAATCCCCTCCGCCATCAGCGCCGACATCTCCTCGTCGGAGATCGCCAGCTGCTGATCGCCCCAGGGATTGTCCTCGGGGAACCCCGCGCTGTGCGTGAGGAGGTGGCGGATCGTGAGGCGCGGCGAATCGGCCGTGGGGTAACGCAGGCCCTTCAACTCCGGCACGTACTGCTCGGCCGGATCATCGAGCGAAAGCTTGCCCTCGTCGCGCAGGACCAGGATGGCGGCCGCCGTGAAGCTCTTGGTCATCGACGCGATGCGGAAGACCGTGGCGGGAGTCACCGGCGCGTTGGTCGCGACGTCCTGCACACCGAAGGTGCCGCGGTGCACGAGCGCGCCGTCCACGATCACGCCCCACGCCATCCCGGGCACGTGCGCTTCCTTCGCGTACGCGGCGAAGATGCGATCGATCTCCGGGAACGCGGAGGCCAGCGTTCCGGCCCGTCCGCTGTCGGTCGCGACGATGGGAACCTGGGCGCGGATCCCGGCGGGCACCGCCCAGAGCAGAAAGGCGCTGACGGCTACCAACGAGCGAACGCGGGCACACTGTCGCATGGCTCTCGATTCCTCAGGGCTGGCACGACCTGCCCTCCGACGGCTACACGTAAGGCGACGCCGGGCGTTTCACGCGCCCGCCTTGCGCTGGAAGAGCGCCTCGCACTTGCGCGTTTCGGGGCCGTTCTCCGTGCAGACGGCGTACTCGCTCTCGTACATCGACACGCCGGCGAACTCGCCGGCCCTGTTCACGATGTAGAACTGCAGGCCGAACGCCGGGTTGCCCTGCTCGTCGAGCAGCCGCTTCTCGATCGTGTTGGCGCGGACCCGGCGCAGCGCCTCCATGCCCGCGTCCTTGGGAGAGCGCCCCTGCCGCAGAAGCTCCACGATCAGGAACGAGCAGAGGCCGTAGAGGTTGGCCTCGCCGCGCCCGGTCGATCCGGCCGCGCCGACGTCGCCGTCGACATAGAGCCCGGCGCCCAGGATCGGCGAGTCGCCCACGCGGCCCGGAATCTTCCACGCAAGGCCGCTCGTGGTCGTGACGCCACAGATGTCACCGGCGGCGTTCACACCGTTGCAGTTGATGGTGCCGAAGTAGTGGTCGCGATCGATCAGCCCGTCGCGCACCATCGACATCCCGGCATCGAAGCCCGCCTGCGCGCGCTTGTCGGGATCGAGGAAGTGCTCGGGATCGATGCGGCGCTTCCATTCGAGCCAGAGACGCCGTGACGCCTCGGTGTTGAGGTCGTCCTCGATCTCGAACCCCAGTTGCCGCGCGAAGCGCTGGGCGCCGGCCCCGACGAGCAGGTGATGGTCGGTGTGCTGCATCACCGCGTGTGCGACCTTCGATGGTGTCCGCACGCCCTCCAGCGCGGCCACGCCGCCGGCGCGCTTCTTCGGGCCGTGCATGCAGCACGAATCGAGCTGGACGACGCCATCGGCGTTGGGGAGGCCGCCATAGCCCACGCTCGTGTCCTGCGGGTCGAGTTCGACGACGTTGACGCCGGCGATGAGCGCCTCGAGGACGTCGGTGCCGCCGGTCATGAGGCGGAACGCGCGCGCGACGCACGTTTCCTTCCCATCGTGGGTGTATCGGTTGCCGTTGGCCGAAGAGATCACCACGGGCCGGGGGCGGGCCGGCTGGATGGCGGGCGCACCGTTGGCCCGCGGCGCCATGCCGAGGGCGGCGGCGGCCGCGCCGGTACGGACGAAGTCGCGTCGGTTGAGGCGGGAAGCCATGCGCGAGAGTGTACGATAGCTGGTCCACTGGCTCGGCTCCGCACCCGCTGTGCCGTTATTGCCGGATCCGCGATCGGTTCACGGCGCCCCGGCCACCTGCCGATGCGAAGGATGTGTGCTTGACGAGTGAAGGAACCATGCCCGATTCCCCAGTCCTCCCCGAACGCATCGCCGGCCTGCACGATCTCGCCACTGACCTTTGGTGGGTCTGGCACCGCGACGCGCGCGAGGTCTTCCGCCGGCTCGATTACAAGGTCTGGCGGCTGACCGCCCACAACCCCGTTCGCATGCTGCGGCTCGTGAGCCCGGAGCGATACGCGGAGGCTGCGGCCGACCCGGCGTACCTGGCCATCTACGACGAGGCGATGCGGCAACTGCACGTCGCCCGTACGGGCGAGCACACGTGGTGGGCATCGCGGAGCCACATCGGGCGCGACCGGCCCATCGCCTACTTCTCGGCGGAGTTCGCCCTGCACCAGTCGCTGCCGATCTATGCGGGCGGGCTCGGTGTGCTGGCCGGTGATCACTGCAAGGAAGCCGCGGATCTGGGCCTGCCGTTCGTCGGCGTCGGCTTCATGTACCCGCAGGGCTACTTCCACCAGAGCGTCACGGCCGACGGCTGGCAGGAGGAAATCTACGAGCAGATCAACTGGGAGAACGCTGCGACGCAGCGCGCGCACGGAGCCGACGGCCAGGAGCTCGTGATCGCGGTGCCGCTCGGCGGCCGCACCGTGCTCGTGTCGGTGTGGCAGGTGAAGCTCGGGGGCGTGCCGCTGTACCTCATGGACACGAACCTGCCCGAGAACGCGCCGTGGGATCGCGAGCTCTCGGCGCGGCTCTATGGCGGCGACCGTGAAACGCGCGTGCAGCAGGAGATCATCCTCGGCATCGGCGGCGTCCGCGTGCTGCGCGCGCTCGGGTACGACCCCGGCGTGTGGCACCTCAACGAGGGGCACGCGGCGTTCGTCGTGCTGCAGCGCATCCGCGAGCTGCTCGAGCAGGGCTACTCGTTTGCCGCCGCTCACGAGGAAGTCCGGCGTACCACCGTGTTCACCACGCACACGCCCGTCCCGGCCGGCCACGACGCGTTCCCGTTCCACATGGTCGAGACCCACCTGGCCGGCTCGTGGGGCGGACTCGGCGCCCACCGCGAGGACTTCCTCACGCTCGGCCGCTACGACAACGGCAGCGGCACGCTGTTCAACATGACCGCGCTCGCCATGCGCAGTGCCGCGGGCATCAACGCGGTGAGCCAGCTGCACGGCGAGGTGACGCGCGAGATGTGGGCGCCGCTCATCGCCGAGTTGCCACCGCAGGCCGAGCCGATCAAGGCGGTCACCAACGGCGTGCACCTGACCAACTGGCTGTCGCTCGAGTTGAGTCGCACGCTCGACGACTACCTGCCGACCGACTGGCGCGCGAACCATGACGACCCTGCGGTGTGGGAGGCCGTGCTGTCGATTCCCGACGAGGTGCTCTGGCAGACGCGCGAGAAGATGCGCAGCTACATGTACCACTTCGTCCGCGAGCGGATTCGCGAGCGCTGGGTGCGCGACAACGTCCCGCCGGCGCGGGTGCTGGCCGGCGGCACGCTGCTGGGGCAGCACGCGCTCACGCTCGGCTTTGCGCGCCGCATGACGATGTACAAGCGGCCGGACCTGATCTTCTCCGATCCCGATCGGCTCGCCCGGCTGTTGAACGACCCGAAGCGGCCCGTGCAGATCATCTTCGCGGGCAAGGCGCACCCGGCCGACGAAGGCGGCAAGCACGCGCTGCAGGGCATCTACCGCCGCGCGCTCGATCCACGCTTCGGCGGTCGCATCGCATTCGTCGAGGACTACGACCTGCACGTCGCTCACTACCTCGTGCAGGGCTGCGACGTGTGGCTGAACAACCCGCGCAAGCCGCTCGAGGCCAGCGGCACGAGCGGGATGAAGGCAGCCGTCAACGGCGTGCTCAACGTGAGCATCGGCGATGGCTGGTGGCCCGAGGGGTTCTCGAGCAGCAACGGCTGGCTGATCGACCCGGGCGTCGAGCACGCCGATCAGGGCGCGCAGGATGCGGCCGACGCCGAAGCGCTCTACCGGTTGCTCGAAAACGAGGTGGTGCCGGCGTTCTACGAGCGCGATGCGCACGACCTGCCCCGCCGCTGGGTGGCGATGGTCAAGGACTCGATCCGCACGATCGCGCCGCACTTCTGCACGCGGCGCATGCTCAAGGAGTACGTCGAGCGGATGTACCTGCCGGCGTACGAGGGGAGTCTGAGCCCCAGGTAGGCCCGGGTACCGGGGATCGGGGATCGGGTACCGGGTATCGGGGGCGGTGGACGGTAGGGCGCGCTCCCCGAGCGCGCCGTCCGCGCCTTGCCCCAGTCGCCCTCGCGCTACAATGGTCGGCTATGTCTCGTCGTACCGCCTCTCCTGCGCGCTGTGCGCTCTGCAACGCGAAGGAGGTCTCCGAGCCGCGCGGTGAGGAGAAGTACTGCCGCGACTGCTGGGACAAGAAGATCGCCGTCGAGGAGATCGTCGCGCGCGAGTTCGCGCTCAAGCGCTACATCCGGGCGCACAGCGCCGAGAAGTACCTGATCTACCACTCGACGCTGAAGCGCCCCTGCGGCCAGCTCATCGTCGTCGACGACGGGTACGACCTGTTCCTGACGCTGGTGCTCTATCCGATGTTCGGGTGGGAGGAACCGGCCTACCACCTCGAGGGCGATCCGGAAACCCGCAGCTTCCACGAAGTCCTTGTGGACGTCGTCGTCGCCGAGGTCATCGAGCCCTGGGGCGGCGGCAAGTGGCACCTCGAGATCATCCGCTCCACGCAGACCGAGCCCGAGGAGTGGAACGGGGAGCTGTGAGGAACCGGGCAACTTGAAACGTCAGGTTCCGAAGTTTCCCTACCTCGGCATGTAGCGCCGTCTGGCGCGGATGTCCACGTCGCGTCTCGTGACCGACACCTCGATTCGGCGAGGGCGGCCCAGCTCGTCCCCCCGCACGTCTGGCTGGACATAGGCGAGCCGGTAGTACTGGCGGCTGTCGCGAATCATCTCGTCGATACCACCCGCCAGATCGTTGCGATCAGTCCGCAGCGTACCGCCGGTGCTCGTGGCCATGAGCCCCAGACTCCCGTGATAGCGGCCCTCCAGGGCGTCGGTGAAGGTGCGCGCCGTCTGGCCGGCCACCGCGACGACGTCGCGGTCGGTGGGCGCAGAGATGACCGGATTGGATACCGTCAGGCCGCGCGGGTCCACGCCGTAGACGGCCGTGTTCGTCAGTGCCGTCGCGGCGACGACATCGTCGTACGCCGTGCGCGCCTCGAGGCAGGGATCCTCGTTGCGGGAACCGAACCACTGCCCGATGTAGATCTGCTGTCCCTCGCTGACGACGAGGATCGTCCGTCGCTCGAGCGGACCACGGCCCATCACACGCGCGGCGTTGCTGATGACGCGCAGGTTGACGATCGCGGCGTGGCAGGTTTCCTGGGAGAAACCCAGCGTCCGTTTCTGACCGCGGAATCGCCTTACGAGCGCGCGTGCCGCGTCGCGATCGGTCGAGAGTTGCTGCACCAGTTGGAACGGTCCCGTGTTGACGATGGCAAGCCGGTCGTGCGCGCCCAGCTTGTCGATCAGCGCGAGCGCAATGTCACGTGTCGGCCTGGTGAGCCTGGGTTCGATGCCGAGGTCGTCGAGCACGAGCACGAAATCGCGTCGTTGCTCCACGCGATTGGCCAGCATCGTCAGGTCCACGAACTCGAAGGCGACGAGAGGCTGCGGCGTGCCGTTGTCGCGCACGACGACCTCGTCGACCCGCAGGTCGGGGACGACCTCGCCGTTCCTCGTGGCGACGGCCGACACCTCGATCAGCGTCGTGCCGGTGCGGAACGCGGGCTGCTCAGGTTGGACCGATTGGACAGGGCCCTGTGCGCGCGACGCAGCGAGCGTGGCGCCTGCCAGGCCCACGAGGACCGCGACGGCGGCTCGCGACGATGCGATCCGGTAGCGTGTGCGGGTTGGTTGCACGTCGCGGCTGTGCCCTACGACTTGGGCACGAGTGGGGCGTACCGCTGACGCGCCCGCACCTCCACCCCCTCCCGCGAGACCTCGACCTTGATGGACCGCGTGGACGGCTGCTTCTTGCCGGGAGGCGGATCGGGTTGCGCGTACGCGAGCCTGTAGTACTGCCGGCTGTCCTGAATCATGCGATCCACGTTCGCGGAGAGGTCGTTGGTCCAGCGCGTCTGGATGCCTCCCGTGTTCAGGGCCAGCACGGCAAGGCTTCCCTGGACGTCGTCGGCCCACGACGACACGGAATCGACCGACAGCGGCACTTCACGCGATGCGACGTCCGCACCGCCTGGCGCACGAAGCCCGCGCGGATCCACCGTGTAGATCGCGACGTTCGCGAGGGCGGCGTGCCGGAGGACATCCAGGAATTCGACGTAGCCGTTGCCGGTGTCGTTGCGCCTCGACTCCACACCCGTGCCAAGGGTCGGGTGCCCTTCGCTGATGAACAGGATCGACCGACGCTCGGCGTCCGACCGCATCGCTGCGGCAACGCCGGCGAGGCGCGCCATCGCGGAGCGCGCCGCGAGGTCGAGTTCGCCCCGCCCGACCGACCTCCGGTTCGCCTGTTGACCGCGCACGTGCCTGACGAAGGCTCGTGCCGCCTCACGGTCGGTCGTGAAGTCGAGGGGGTCGTCAGGCAGGCCGGTCGTCGCCACGGCGAGCCGATCGTGGGGTCCGAGCTGGGCGATCACGGCCAGCGCGGTGTCAATCGTCTGCGTGCTTCGCGTCGCATCGATGTGGAGATTGTCGATGACGATCACGAAGTCGCGCCGCTGTGCGGCTCCCCTCGCCGCGGCCAAATCGACGTGTTCGAAGGCGACGATCGGTTGCTCGGTGCCGTTGTCGAGCACTGTGACTTCGTCGGCCCGGAGGTCGGTCACGGGCTGGCCGTCGCGCGTGACGATGGCCGAGACCTCCACGAGGGTCGTGCCGGTGCGGAACGTGGGCTGCGGGGTGGGGGGCTGCGCAGCAGGGGCAGCCATCTGCAGGGCGACGAGGGTCGTGACCGTGGCGACGACGTGAGCGCGCAAGCAAGCCTCCGGGATGGACGGTCCCGGCAGGATGCCACAGTCTGCTCAGGAATTCGCGAGGCGCTCGGCGCGGGCGCTGACCAGCGGCCACCGCGGCGACCGGCCCGCCGCGACCTGCGCGAGCGACCAGATCCACAGCAGCAGCCCCACGCCGATGACGCCACACGCCGCCCAAAAAGACAGCCTGGCAAGCGTGAGCGACGTCAGGAGGCTCGCGCCGGCGAGCATGAGGAGCAGCGCCCCGAGGGCCGTCAGGACGCCGAACCCGAGGAGCGACTGCGCCGCGTGAAGGCGTACCTCCCGGTCGTGCGCTTCGAGCGTCAGCAGGATCAGTCCGGAAATCCACCCGGCCGAGTACGCCAGCAATGCGCCCTGCCGGGTGGAGAGTCCGAGCGAGGAAGTGGACGGCGCGGCGGTTGTGGGGCGTCGCCAGTCCGGCGCAGCAGGGGTCGACATGCCGCTACAGCGTAATCCAGGAGCGCTTCGACCTCCCGCAGCTCCGTCTTGCCGTAGGGGCGCGCTCGGGGAGCGCGCCCTACCTCCCCAGCGCCTACTCCCCAGCGCCTACCGTCCCGGTGCCCTACCGTCCCGGTGCCCTACCTTCCCGAGCGTTCTTTCCCGGCCGTTCGGCCGCGCCCTGCGCGCGCCACCTAGC
>JAEYZV010000599.1 GCA_023427865.1 Acidobacteriota bacterium | reverse complement strand
GCCACGGTCGGCGGAGTCCATCGGTGTCACGGAAGCGGCGTGCCCAGGGCGTTGGTACCCGCCTGGAACGTCACCCCGTTCGCGTTGCGGTACATGGCGCGCTCGACGACCAGCGGAAGGGCGCCGTTCTCCGACTCGATCAGGACGCCGGCCTGGGTGTCGGCCGACAGGCCCGCGGCCGTCAGCAGGTCGCCGAGGAAGTACGTGGTGCGTGACTGCGCGGCGACCGGCTGTCCCGTCAGCTGCGCCACCTGTCCGTTCGGGAGCAGCAGCTGGATGCGAACGGTGCCGGCGGTCGCACCCGTGTTGGCGACGAGGATGAACGTGCTCCAGCCGTCGCCGCCGCCGTTCTCGCCTTCCGCGAGCACCCAGCGTGCCGCCGTCCGCACCGAGCCCGGCGAGTTGTGGGCTTCGTACCACGTGTTCGAGTTGCCCGGCCACCACATCGCGCGCTCGACGATCAGCGGCACGCCGTTGAGCGAACGGATGCGCACCGACACGTCGGTGTTGCCCGTCTTGAACGGCTGCTGCCCGGGCGCGATCTCCTCCTCGTCGACCCAGATGTTGAAGCGCGAGTTCGGCATCACCGTGTACTGCTTGGTGTAGATGGTGCCCGTGTTGCCGACGATGAAGTCGGCCTGCACCAGCGCCGCGGCGTTCGTCGTGTTGCCGATGAGCACGAAGTCGTCGAAGAAGTCACCCGCGTTGCCCTCGGCCAGGAACCACTCGATCGCCGGCTCGGTGATGCCCGCGCTCTCGTGACCCGCCTTGAACATCGGGCTGGTGCCCCGGTACATCGCGCGCTCGGCGATGATGGGCTCGCCCTGCGTCACCGTGAAGACGGCCGAGAACTCCGCCGCCGCGAGCGGCTTCTGGCCGCCGATCAGTTCCTCGTTGGCCCACACGTTGGTGCGGCTGTTGGGCCCGAGCGTGTAGGTCTGCGTGTGCACCGCGCCGGTCCCGAGCAGGTACCGCCCCTCCACCGTCACCGGCGTGGGGTTGGGATTCTGCAGCAGGTAGAACAGGTTGAAGCCGGCGATCGTCGCGCCCTCGGCGAAGTACCAGGTGCGCGAAGGGCTCACCACGCCCGTCTCGGCATGGCCTGCGTAGATCGACTTGTCCCACGTCATCAGCCGATCGACGCCGATGGGCGCGGTCGCCTTCACGGTCGTGGCGAACTCGTACGACGTGTCCGGACCGTTCTCGGCGATCCCGGGCTGCTGATCGAGCAGCACCGTCTGCCGCTGCCAGGGCTGCAGCGTGATGTCGGTCGGGGGCACCGCCACCCCCGAGGGCAGCTGGTAGGTGATCTGAACGTTGACCGGAGCCGGCGACGGATTGGCCAGCGCCAGACGCACGTCGAAGTCGAGCGCCGCCGTCTTGGTCGCGCCCTCCGCGAAGTAGCGCGTGAACGCACCGAGAATCGGGTTGGTGCCGGCCTGCTGCTCCTGCTCGTTGGTGGCACCATCACCGTCCGGGTCTGCATACGGCGACCCGGAGTTCGCGCACGGATCGAGCCCGTACGTGCCCGCATAGGCGGCGTATCCCGGAAGCGTGCTCTCGATGAACGTGCACTCGCCGGGGAAGATGCCGGCGCGGACGAACGTGTCGACCATGAAATTCGTGTCGTCGGGCACCAGGTTCGTGAAGCCCGACTGGAACACGGCAGCGGTGCCGTTGCCGTTGATCTCCGGGTTCTCCGTGTCGAAGCCGGACCCGCCGACGGCCTCTGCGCCACCACCGGACAGGCTGACGCGCTGCAGCGTCCCGAACAGGTTCGCCGGGTACGCCGGGGCGACCGCGCCGCCACCGAGCACCTGGCGCGCGAACACGTCAGCGGCGGTGTTCGTGTCCGACGGGACGACGTCGGGCGCGTAGGACCGGAACGCGAGATAGCGGCCGAACATGCTGAGCGTCGGGTCGTAGGAGCCCTGCGCCGTGCCCGTGCCCTCGACCGTGCCGTTGAGCGGACCACGCGGCGCGATGCTGCCGTCGGCGCGGGTCACGAACACGTCGGAGGCCGCCGTCGCCTCGCTCGTCAGCACGGTGCTCGACAGCAGGAAGCCGACGTACCTCCCGTCGGCGCTGATGAAGGGATCGCGTGCCTCGATCGTCGTCGGCTGGGCGTCGACGTTCGTACTGAGACGCACCGTCGTGCCTGCAACCATGTCGCGGGCGAACACGTCGACGCGATTGTTGACGTCGGCGGGCACCAGGTTGGTCGCACCGGAGGCGAACACCACGACCCGCCCGTCGGCAGACACGCCGGGGCTCGTGGACGAGAAGTTCGACGCGCCGCTCGAACCGCGGCTGGCCAGCGTGCTCACACCGGTGATCCGGTCGAACAGGTAGACATCCACGTACGAGTTGTCGTCGGTCGCCTCGAGCTGCGCCTGCGTCAGGTACGCCACGTACCGGCCGCTTGCGCTGATGCGCGGCTGCGATGCCGGACGGATGGCGCCCCCTGCGGACGCGACGCTGACCGGGGTCGTCGTGCCGGTGAAGCGATCGTAGAGGAACGAGCCGCCGGTGCCGTTGGCCATGCTGCCCCGGTTGTACGCGATGAAGCGCCCGTCGTGGCTGATGGTCACCCACTCGGCGTCGAAGTTCTCATGGCCAGCAGGAATCGGCAGGCGTTCGGTGATGCCGGAGGTGCGGTTGCGCACGAAGACGTCCACGCGCCCGTTGAGGTCGTTCGACACGAGGTTGGTCGCCGACGAGAGGAACGCCACGATCGTGCCGTCGTAACTCGGCGCGGGCCGCAGGCTCTGCCCCGAGTAGCTCTCGCCGAGGCCGGCTGCCGGGTGCGTGAGCCGCTCCAGCGGACCGCCGGTGCTCGAGTACACGTCGGTGTCGCCGTTCAGGTCGTCGGCGACGAGAGCGGTGTCGTCCGACGAGAACACGACGCGGCCCGTGTCCGAGACGTCGGCGCGGCCCGCGTCGCCGGTGGGCGTCGCCACGCCCGTGGTGACGCGCAGCAGCGCGCCGACGGCGACCGGGCTCACGCCGCGGTTGATCTCGGCGCGGTAGACGTCCAGCGCCGCGTCGAAGGTGCCGCCGAAGTCGGCCGCCTGTGACGTGAAGACGATGAAGGTGCCCGACGCGCTGATACTGGCATCGAAGCTGTTGCCGTTGCCGCTGGCCCCGGTTCCCGAGCGCGACACGAGGTGCGTCGTGCTGCCCGCGATGTCGCGGACGAACACGTCGGTGAGGCCGTTGACATCAGCAGTGGTGGCGGCCGCCGCCGTCTCGAATGCGACGAGCTGAGCGTCTGCGGAGATGGTCGGCCGCGTCGAACCGCTGGTGAGCTGCGCGCCGGCGGCCGACAGACTCACGCGAACCGTCGTCGGCGACCCGGTTGTCGCGGCACGGCGCAGGAAGACGTCCGACACGCCATTGGTGTCGCCCGACACGAGACTCGACGAGTTCGACGCAAAGGCGACCGTGCCGTCGTCGGCCACGCTCGGACGCACCTCGGAGGTGGCGACGGTACCTCCCGTTCCCGAGGCACGCGACACGAGATACGTGGTGTTCGTGCTGAGGTCGCGCAGATAGACGTGCGTGAAGGAGGAACTGCCGGTCGCCAGGTTCGGCGCCTGGCTCAGGAACGCCACGAACTGGCCGTTCGGGCTGATCGACGCCGAGAAGCTCGGGCCGGTGCCCTGCGTGCCGGCCGTCGAGACCGAGATGCGCGTGACGACGCCGGAATTGCGGTCGAGCACGAACACGTCGCTGACGTTGTTGGTGTCGTTGGCGACGAGGTTGCTCGCGCAGGAGTCGAACGCCACCAGTTGGCCATTGGCCGACACGGACGCCCGCTGCGACGTGCAGTTGGATTGCACACTGCCGTTGCCCATCACCCGCGCCACCGCACCACCCGACGCGATGAAGATGTCGCTGGCCGCGTTCGTGTCACCGGCCACCAGCGTTGCGAGGGGGCTCTCGAACGCCACCGTGAGTCCATCGGCGCTCACCGACGGTCGTGGCGTGTACCGTCCACCGATGGCCTGCGCCCCGGTTGCAGCCACGCTCACCCGTTCGGTTGACTGCCCGAACACTGGCGTCGCAGTCATTGCTGCCGCGGCGACGATCGCCGCGCCCCATCCTGATCGACCTGTCCTCATGCTGCCTCCCCCAGAAGTGGACCCGAAGGCACACTCCGGCTGTTGTGCCACCTTGCGGTGCGGCCGCGGCTCCTGCAATCTGCGAGCCGCGACTGCATCGGTCGACGTCACCAGCGATGTCGCCCTCAAGATGCCCCGCCAGACGTCGATTCCCGTCTGGGGCCCTCCGCCGATGACGACCCGCCCGATCACCCTCGAACTGGCCGGCGCTGCGTCGCACGACGCGCCAGCTGACTACCGTACCCCCCTGCTCGGGGTGGTCGAGGACCTCGTGGCGCTGCTCGAAGCGCAAATCCCCGATACGTCCGAGTTCCCGGCCGAACCGCTCCGCATGCGCCTGGAGCAGGCGCGCGACCGGCTCGGCGCCGTGAAAAGCGTCGCCGAGGTGGCGCCGGCCGGGGGGGGGGGGG
>JAEYZV010000569.1 GCA_023427865.1 Acidobacteriota bacterium | reverse complement strand
CGGATCCGTCATTCGCTCAAGACCGACGACCTGACCGAGGCGCGGCTCCGCCGGGACGAGATCCTGGCGACCGTCAGTTCCGAGGGCGTGCTGCGCCGGGTGAGCTGACCGCCGGGCCCGTCCGCTGAGTCCGACCGGCCCGGGTGGCGCGACGGAGGCGGACCGTGAACGGCTGGCACGACAATGCTCCGGCCCCAACTGCTCTTGCATCACCTGAAGGATTAGCCCCGCATGTCCCGTTTCGTACTCACGTCGGAGTCCGTGTCGGAGGGCCACCCGGACAAGGTGGCCGACTACATTTCCGACTCGGCGCTCGACGCCTGCCTCTCGCAAGACCCCACCTCGAAGGTGGCGGTAGAAACCCTCGTCAAGGAAGACCTCGTGGTGCTGGCCGGTGAGGTGACGACCGGCGCGAAGGACGTCGACTACGAGTCGATTGCCCGTCAGGCGATCCGCGAGATCGGCTACGACTGGCCCGACGAGGTGTTCAACGCCGACGGCGTGCAGGTGATCCTGAAGATCACGGCGCAGTCCAAGGAAATCAACGCCAGCGTCGTCGACAAGGCGAAGGCGGAAGAACAGGGCGCGGGCGACCAGGGCCTCATGTTCGGCTACGCGAGCAACGAGAGCCCCGAGTTGATGCCGCTGCCGATTCTGCTGGCGCATCGGCTCACGAAGGGCCTGGCTGACGATCGCAAGCAGGGAGGGGCGCATCGCTGGATCCGCCCCGACGCCAAGAGTCAGGTCTCGGTGCGCTACGAGGACGGCAAGCCGGTGGCCGTCGAGCGCGTCGTCGTGTCGACGCAGCACGTGGCCGACGCCAAGCAGTGCGAGATCAAGTCGTACGTGATCGAGCAACTCGCGCCGCGTGTGCTCGGCGACTGGTGCCCGAAGCCGGAGCTGTTCCTCGTGAACCCGTCGGGCAGCTTCTCGCACGGCGGCCCCTCGGCCGACGCGGGCGTGACCGGCCGCAAGATCATCGTCGACTCCTACGGCGGTGCGGCTCGGCACGGCGGGGGCGCGTTCAGCGGCAAGGACCCGTCCAAGGTGGACCGCAGTGCCGCGTACTTCGGCCGCTACGTCGCGCGTGAGGTGGTGAAGGCCGGCCTCGCGGAGCGCTGCGAGGTGCAGTTCTCCTACGCGATCGGCGTCGCCGAGCCCACGTCGCTGCTCGTCGAGACGTTCGGCACCGGCGACAGCCGCGCTGCCGAGGACTTCGTGCGCAACACGTTCGACATGCGTCCGGCGGCGATCATCAAGACGCTCGACCTGCTGCGCCCGATCTACCGTCAGACGACCAACTACGGACACTTCGGGCGGCCAGGGCTGCCGTGGGAAAAGTAGGACGTCAGACGTCGAAGTCGGACGTGGACGTCTGAGGACTGCCGACGGCGAGGGCCGGGAGAGCAACACTCTTCCGGCCCTTCCGTCGTTCTACCCGCCGCGGCGATCGCGGTGCCCCGGCTCTCGACTCCCGATCCCAGTCCCCGAACCCGGCACCCGGCACCCGTCATCCCGAATCCCGAGTCCCGAATCCCGAGTCCCCAATCCCAATCCCCAATCCCCAATCCCCAATCCCGAGAATGCCCTCCGTGACCACGATCGTGTTCGATCTCGACGGCACGCTCGTCGATTCCTTCGACGACATCAGCGCTGCGTTTCGCCGCAGCTTCCACGTCATCGGCAGTGAGCCGCCGTCGGCCGACGTCGTGCGGACGATGATCGGCAAGCCGCTGGCCGACATGTACGCGCCATTTGCGCCGGCCGACGCCATCGCTCAACTCGTCGCCGAGTACCGCCGCGACTATTCGGAGCGCTGCGCCGACCTCACACGGCCCTTTCCGGGCATCGTCGACCTCCTCGGCGCCCTGCGGACGCAGGGCCACGCCCTGGCGGTGGCGACGACCAAGACGACGTGGATGGCGCGGACCGTCATCGGGCGCCTCGGCCTCGACGCGCACGTCGACCACGTCCAGGGCACGGACGGCTTCCCGCACAAGCCCGCGCCGGATGTGATCCACCACGCGCTGGCCGGAGTGGGGCGGCAGGGCAGCTGGATGGTCGGCGACACCGTGTTCGACGTCGCCGCAGGCCGTGCTGCCGGCCTGCGCACGTGCGCCGTCACGTGGGGCGTCCACGAAGAGCAGCGCCTCCGCGACGCCGAGCCCGACGCCATCGTCACGACGGTGGAGGAGTTGTCCACAGTGCTCCTGACGTGAACGCTGACGCACGGCGACAGGTCGGCGCCGACGCCCATCGGACCCGTCCTTCCCACCATGCGTGCTCGCTTCCCGATTCGCGCTGCCCGATTCCCGCTCCCCGCTCCCCGCTCCCCGTTACCCGAATCCCGAATCCCGAATCCCGAGTCCCGAGTCCCGAGTCCCGGTATATTCCTCCCCGTGTCGTTCGATTCGCTCCTCCGCGAGATCCTGACGAGCCGCGTCTACGACGTCGCCCGTGAAACTCCGCTCGACGCCGCCCCCCGGCTCTCGACACGGCTCGGCGTGCCCGTGCTGCTCAAGCGCGAGGACCTCCAGCCGGTCTTCAGCTTCAAGATCCGCGGTGCGTTCAACCGCATGGCGCGGCTGTCGCCGGAGGAGCGTACGCACGGGGTGATTGCCGCAAGCGCCGGCAACCACGCGCAGGGCGTGGCGTTGTCGGCGCAGTTCCTCGGGGTCCGCGCCATCATCGTCATGCCGCAGACCACGCCCGACATCAAGGTGGACGCCGTGCGCGAGCGCGGCGCGCAGGTGGTGCTGGCTGGCGACACGTATTCGGAGGCGTACGCCTACGCCTGCGAGGAGGCGGCGCGTACCGGCGCGACGTTCATCCACCCGTTCGACGACCCGCTCGTGATCGCGGGGCAGGGCACGATCGGCGACGAGATCGTGCGGCAGCGTCCGGGCGACCTCGGCGCCATCTTCGTTCCGGTCGGCGGCGGCGGGTTGATCGCCGGCATCGCCGCCTTCGTCAAGGCGGTCCTGCCCGCGGTGAAGATCATCGGCGTGGAGCCGGTGGACGCCGACGCGATGGCGCGGTCGCTGAAGGCGGGTCGTCGCGTCGCGCTCGAGCGCGTGGGCCTCTTTGCCGACGGCGTCGCGGTACGCGAGGTGGGCGAGCACACGTTCGCCATCGCCTGCCAGACCGTCGACGACATCGTGCTGGTGGACAACGACGCGATCTGCGCCGCGATCAAGGACGTGTTCGACGACACGCGCACGATCATGGAGCCCGCCGGTGCGCTCTCGGTGGCCGGCCTGAAGGCGTGGGTCGCTGCGCAGCCCTCGCGGCCGGCGGGGCCGCTGGTTGCGGTGCTCTCCGGCGCCAACATGAACTTCGACCGCCTGCGCTTCGTGGCCGAGCGCGCCGAACTCGGCGAGCAGCGCGAGGCGCTGTTTGCCGTCACCATTCCCGAGCGCAAGGGCGCGTTCCGAGAGTTCTGCACGAGTCTCGGCCCACGGGTCATCACCGAGTTCAACTACCGCCTCAGTACGCGCGCCGAGGCGCACATCTTCGTGGGTGTGGCGACCCGCTCGCGCGCCGACGCCGACGACGTGCTCCTGCGGCTGCGCGAGGGCGGGTATCGCGTGGCCGATCTCACGCAGAGCGAGCTCGCGAAGCTGCACATCCGGTACATGGTCGGCGGACGGTCGCGCGACGTCGCTCGCGAGCGCGTCTGCCGCTTCGAGTTCCCGGAACGTCCCGGTGCGTTGCTGCAGTTCCTCGACACGCTCGGCGGACGCTGGAACATCAGCCTGTTCCATTACCGCAACCACGGCGCCGATGTCGGCCGGGTGCTCGCCGGGTTCGAGGTCCCCGCCGAGGACGATGCGGCGTTCGATGGATTTCGGGAGGCGCTGGGCTACCGGTCCTCGGAGGAGACGGGCGAGGACGCGTACGAACGGTTTCTCGCGTAGGGGATCAGGAAATTTCAGAATTGCAGAATTTCACAATGTCACCACCAATCGGGAATGCCCCCGACGGTTGGCGGTAGTGCCGACATTCCTGCCATTCCTGAAATTCCTGAAATTGTGCGCCTCCGCCCCCTCTCTCCGTTGCAATCGGCCCGGCTGGTGGACGATCATCCGCGAATGGCCACCGAATCCTCCCGTCGTTCGTTCCTGAAGCAGGCCGGCGTGGCGTCGGCCGCTGCGGCTGCGGCGTCTGCCTTCACCGCAGCGCCGGCGGCGTCTGCCGTCACCGCGGCTCCGCCCCCGGGCGGCGCGCCCAAGAAGGCCGTCCTCATCGGCATGCTGCCCAGGCAGATGCCGTTCCCGGACCGCTTCGCGCTGGCGCGCGAGGTCGGCTTCGAGGGCATGGAAGTCAACACGGTCAACGACCCGGCCGAAGCCGAGACGATCGCCAAGGCGGCGCAGGCCGCCAAGTTGCCGATCCACTCGGTGATGAACAGCGAGCATTGGCGCTCGCCGTTGTCGTCGGCCGACCCCTCGGTCGTGGACAAGAGCGTGCAGGGCATGCTCACCTCGATCCGCAACGCGAAGCTGTTCGGCGCCGACACGGTGCTGCTCGTCCCCGCCGTCGTCGACGAGAAGACGGGCTACAAGCAGGCCTGGGATCGATCCTTCAAGGTGATCCGCGAGCGCATCCTGCCCGAGGCCGAGAAGCAGGGCATCATCATCGGCATCGAGGAGGTCTGGAACAAGTTCCTCCTGAGCCCGCTCGAGATGAACGCCTATGTCGACAGCTTCAAGTCGAAGTACGTGCAGGCCTACTTCGATGTCGGCAACATCGTGTTCTATGCGTACCCGCAGGACTGGATCCGCACGCTCGGGCCGCGGATCAAGAAGGTCCATCTGAAGGACTTCAAGCTCGATCGGGGCAAGGGCACGTTCGACTTCGTCCACCTCGGCGAAGGCGACATCGACTGGCCGGAAGTGCGCAAGGCGCTCACCGAGATCGGGTACGACGGCTACGTGACGACCGAGATCCGCGGTGGCGACAAGGCGTACCTGACCGACGTGGTTGCCCGCATCGACAACTTCCTCGCGGGCAAGCCGCCCGTCGCGAAGGCGACTGCGCCGTCGGCCTAGGCGCACGGCGAGCGAACGCTGAGGGACGGCCGGCGGCCGTCCCCGGCGCCGTAGGGCCCGCAGTCGGCCTCGACTGTGGCTCAGCCCGCTCCGAGCGACGTCGAGAGGCGGGGAGCGGGTCCTAGCGCGACTCGTAGAACGACGAGGTGGGCGTCACCGACGGGTAGGTGATCAGCAGGTCGCACCCGTCCGCGCTCTCGATCGAGAACGGCTCGCACCGGGCCGGCACGCACCACACGCTCCCCTGACGCATCGCCTGTCCTGCGATGCTGCCTTCGCCCTCGAGCACGACCACGACGTGGAAGTATGGCGCGAGGGGGGCGAACTTCACCTCGCCACCGACCGAGCGGCACTCCATCGTGAAGTACCGGCAATGAGTGAGGATGGTGCGGCCGGCATCGGCCGTGTGCCGCGTATCGTTGCCGAGCGTGTAAGGTCCCAGATCGGCCACGTCGAAGCCACGCTGCAGGTGCAGTTCCCGCCCGCGACCGTAGTCGAAGAGCCGGTAGGTGATGTCGGACTGCTCCTGCACCTCCACGAGGGTCAGGCCGGGTCCGAGCGCGTGCACCGTGCCCGCGGGCACGAGGAACGTATCGCCGGCGCTCGCCGGGCGCCAGTCCATGAGGTGCTCGATCTCGCCCGACAACGCCGCGGCCTCGCCCTGCTCGCGCGTGAGCGGTGCCGACAGTCCCAGCCCGATCGTCGCGTGCGGTTCGGCCGCGATGACGTGCCACGCTTCGGTCTTGCCACGTGCGCCGTGGTGGTGCTCGGCGGCATAGGCGTCGTCGGGATGCACCTGCACCGACAACCGCTCCGACGTGAAGAGGATCTTCACCAGGAGCGGACACTCGACGCCCTGGCCGGGACCGAGGATCTCTTCCGGGTGGGCGCGCGTCAGCGAGCCGAACGTCTCGCCCGTGCTCGTGGGATTGGCGTCGGCCGTGAACCACGCCTCGCCGATCTTCGT
Organism: Acidobacteriota bacterium; assembly: GCA_023427865.1. Classification (GTDB taxonomy): domain Bacteria; phylum Acidobacteriota; class Vicinamibacteria; order Vicinamibacterales; family Vicinamibacteraceae; genus Luteitalea. Next base: position 667 of record JAEYZV010000569.1, on the reverse strand, counting down.
GGCGGGCCGCGGGTTGTCGAACCAGGGCGACAGATCGGTGACGCCCCACGGGCGTTCGGCGAACGTCGGAAGCAGGGCGAACGGTCGTTGCCACGCGTGCATCCCACGATTGTAGAGCGCCGCGCGCCGAGTCCCATGCGCGAGTCGTGGCGCCAATCACCGACCCCCGTTCTCCCGATTCCTCACACCCTCGTCGCACCGCCTTGCGTACAATGCGCGGCATGGACGAGTCGCTCGACGGAAGGGGACAGGGCCGCCGCACGCTCATCATCTCGGGTGCCGCGGCGCTGGCGGTCTGGGCGGGCCGCGCGCCGCTCCTGGCGATGCGCGACGTTTCCGGTCCCGACCCCTTCAAGATGGGTGTCGCTTCCGGCGATCCGTGGGCCGACAGCGTCGTGCTCTGGACCAGGCTGGCGCCCGAGCCGTTCGCCGAGGACGGCTTCGGCGGGATGCCGGCGCGTGACGTCGACGTGCGATGGGAACTGGCCGCCGACGATCGCTTCACGAAGGTCGTGCGTCGCGGACGGGTGACGGCCCGGCCGTCGTCGGCGCACGCCGTGCACGTGGAAGCCGGTGGACTGACCCCGGGGCGTGAGTACTTCTACCGCTTCGAGGCCATGGGGCATCGCTCGCGCACCGGGCGCACGCGCACCGCGCCGGCCCGTGG
>JAEYZV010000568.1 GCA_023427865.1 Acidobacteriota bacterium | reverse complement strand
GCCGAAGTCGCGCGCCCGCCGCGCGAGGCTCGACGGCGACGAACCGCACACCCGCGTGTCGGTCGTACGTAAGCATTCTTTGTTCGGTACGTAGCCGTCGCCCCCCGGGCGACGGGCGCCGGTCACGCGGCTACGTCGAGTGACGAACCGGTTCCGCGAGCGGCCCGTACAACTCGGGGCGCCTGAAGCGGAACGTGTACTCGAATGCCGAGCGCGCCTCGAGCTGGACGTCGCGCGACAGGTCGGCGGTGAGCAGGCGCGGCCCGTCGCCAGGCCCCTCGTCGATCGCCAGCGTCTCGCCCGACGGCCCGACGACGAGTGCGCCGCCCCCGAAGTGCTGTGACGCGCCGGCAAACGTCACGTCGCCGCGCACGTTGCAGGCCACCCCGAACACGCCGTTCTCCATGCAGCGCGCCTTCACGACGGGACCGGCCCATGCCGCCCATCCGGCGGGCGTGACCGGCTCCGGGTCGGCCGCAAACGGCAGCAGCACGATCTCGGCGCCCGCGACGGCCAGCAGGCGCGTCGACTCCGGAAGGAAGGCGTCGATGCAGATCGTGATGCCGACCCGGCCGATGGGCGTGTCGACGACCGGTGGTGGGCCACCGCCGTTGTAGAACGGCATCTCGAAGAGCGGCACGTGCAGCTTGCGCCAGGCTCCGAGGAGACCGCCGGGACCGACGAGCACGTGCGTGTTGTGCAGCAACCCGCCCGCATCCTCGAGCAGCCCCGCGGCGACGAGCAGGCCCGTCTCGCGGGAGATGTGCTGCAGTCGCGCGACGGCAGGTCCATCGAGCGGCTGCGCCATGCGACGCGCCCCCGCCAGCGCGTCCCGCAACCACGTGGCGTGATCACCCACCGGATGGTTCGGAATGAAGCCGGTGACGCCGAGCTCGGGCGTCAGCAACACGGACGCGCCGGCCTCGGCGGCACGATGGGCCCACGCCTCGAGTCGATCGAGGTTGGCATCGGTCTCGCCGGGACGGGCGTCGAGGTCCACCGCCGCAACGCGTACGTGATCGCGCATTGCTCACGAGTGTAGCGAACGTCTGCTCGGCTCACGAGTCGCCATCCGTCTCTGCCACCGACACCTGAGCACGTATGGCGGTGAATGCCTTCACGGCATCAGAGGATGGTGCTGTCGTACGCCCAGTGCAGCACGGCCTGCCGCTGCCGCGGCCGGCACTCGATGTCGCCTGTGTCGCAGTGTTTGCGGATGGCGGCAACGTGCCTGGCGACGGCACGCCAGCGCCGAATCTGCCGGGCGTCGTCACTGGTCCGCCGGCCCATGTAGTACCGGCAGTACCACTGAAACCACCCGCGGGGATCCTGGGGATGAATCCACCCCTGGCGGCGCCATTCGGCAAGCGACTGCGACGCGTTCACGCCGAAGTAGTTGAGGCGCGGATCGTGCCGCTCGGGGCACAGACGCGCGCCGGCAAACCAGCTGGCGGGGAACTCGGCCCGGCAATCGGTCATGTACTTGCCGCCGAACACCCCGAGGCGCAGCATCTGCTTCGGCGTGAGCTCCGGCGTGAAGCCCGGCGCGAAGTTGCGACCGATGGGCTCGGTCCTGTAGTAGACGTACCCCTGCTGCATCCTGTCGTTCACGACGACTCGCCGCTTCATGCGCTGCCCTGGCGCCGGTGCAACGCCCATGAGCATGGCGGCTGTCGGACGCGGCGGCGGCATCAGGCTTTCTCCTGAGGAGTGCGGAAGATGCGCCGCAGCTCGGCCTGCCGGTAGTCGAAGATCCGTTCGACGTCCCGCGTCACGAGCCGCCCCGTCATCCATGCCGCACGCGGCCGGTAGTCCACGTCGTCGATGACCCGGGTGGCATCACCGACGGCCTCGAACCGGTGTTCGTGCCGCCACCACAGGTACGGACCGCTGATCTGGCGATCCACGAACCGCCGCCCCGGCTCCCACACGTCTATCACCGTCACCCAGCGGATCGGGATGCCGTACAGGTGGATGCGGTACTCGATCTCGAGTCCGACCCGCATGGCGACGGGCATCGGCGTCCGGATCGAGAACCGCAGCCACGACGGCGTGAGCCGTTCGAGGTTCGCCGCATCCGCGAAGAACTCGAACGCCGCGTCGAGCGGCGCATGCACCACGACTTCGCGGTGCATGCGCGTCAATCCTCCAGGCGCAGTGGGCGCGGCTGACCACATCTGCTGACTCTCCTCTTCGTACTCGGCGCAGGCACGGGAATCGACGACGCGGTTCCCGACCGTGCGGCGCCGCCGACGACGACTACGATGCGTCGTCGGGCAGCATGACGGCGTCGATCACGTGGATGATGCCGTTGGACGCCTTGATGTCCGTCTTCACCACGCGGGCGCCGTCCACGGTGACCGTGCCCCCGGCGGCCTGCTCCGCGATGCTGTCACCGCTTGCGGTCTTTGCCGAGCGGAGCTTCACCACGTCGCCCGACGACACGCGGCCGGGCACCACGTGATACGTCAGGACACGACGCAGCTTCTGCTTGTTCTCCGGCTTCAGCAGGTCGTCCAGCGCCCCGGCCGGGAGCTTCGCGAACGCCTCGTCGGTCGGCGCGAACACCGTGAACGGGCCCGCTCCCTGCAGCGTCTCGACGAGGTCCGCCGCCGCCAGCGCCTTGGCCAGCGTCTTGAACGAGCCCGCCGCCACGGCGGTCTCCACGATGTTCTTCGATGCCTGCTGTGCCAGGGCCGACGAGGCCCCGAGCGTGAGCGCTCCGACGAGCGCGAGTGTGAGTGCCTTCATCATGACGTTTGCTCCTTCTCTGCGAGTGATTAACGGGTGGCGGGCTCGGCCAGCCAGCGGCGGGGCATGCCCTTGAAGGCGACCGCCTGGTACAACCCGGCCAGACCGACCAGGACGTAGACGACCGACGTCAGCGCCGACGTCTCCCCGAACCGCATCCCGAACAACGCGGCCACCAGGTCGAACTGCGCCAGCCCGACGAGGCCCCAGTTCAGCGCTCCGATGACGACGAGCACCGTTGTCAACACATCCAGTTGCTTCATCTCGACTCCTCTCAGGGCCGCGACACATGCGGCTCCTCATTAACTACCATGCAAATACGTTTGCATAACGGTAAAATTGGGCCCGAGTGAAAGTCGTGTTCGCCAGACGACAAGAAGGACGGGTTATTTGAACTTGGTTCAAACGGGAGGCCAGCGATGCTGTCGCCGACGCTGAAGGAAGGCCTGAAGTCCTACGCCATCGGCCCGAAGATTCGGGCCATCAGGTTGAAGAAGAAGATCGGCCTGGTCGAACTGGGCAAGCACACCGGCCTGTCGCCGGCCATGCTGTCGAAGATCGAGCGGGGGCAGGTGTTCCCCACGCTGCCGACGCTGCTGCGCATCGCGCTCGTGTTCAGCGTCGGGCTCGACTACTTCTTCACCGGCAGCCGCGAGAAGCCGGTGGTCGGCGTGGTCCGCCACAAGGAACGTCTGCGCTTTCCCGACAAGCCAGACTCGTCCGACGTCGCTTACACGTTCGAGTCGCTCGACTACCCGGCCGTCGAGCGGCGGCTCAATGCGTACTTCGTGGAGTTCCATGCGCTCGCCGACGAGAAATGGCGCCTGCACCAGCACCCCGGCGGGGAGTTCATCTACCTGCTGGGCGGTACGCTGGACGTGCAGGTCGGCGACGAGGAGCACACGCTCCAGGCGCGAGACTCGATGTACTTCGACTCGGCCACGCCGCACGGATATCGACGGGTGGGCGCCAGGCCGTGTACGGCGATCGTCGTCACGGCGCCGTAGCCGTTTGGACCGGCACGATGTGCGGTCGTGGAGCTCACGGACGGGAGCTGCGGTATCCTGCCGCTGCGATGGCACACCTGCGCATCATCGAACCGCCCGACGCGACCGGCGTGCTCGCCGAGATGTACGCCCGTATGGCGGGCCGCCCCATGCCGCCCGTCTACCGCCCGGCGCACGGCGGCATCGCCGGCATCATCCGGGCGCACAGCCTCGACCCGCAGCTGATGCCGCGGGCCTTCGGGTTCTCTGGCGGGGTGAACCAGGCGGGCCCGCTGTCGTGGCCGCACCGCGAGCTCGTGGCAGCCGCGACGTCGCGGCTCAATCAGTGCTTCTATTGAACGGCCGCTCACGCAGAGTTTCTGCGTGCCGC
>JAEYZV010000563.1 GCA_023427865.1 Acidobacteriota bacterium | reverse complement strand
AAGCACGTCGGCAGGCGTTGGTGCGGTTCGGTGGCGTGACGCAGGCGCGCGAGCGGCCGCGTGCCGAGTTCCGCGCCGCCCACCTCGAGAACCTCGCGCGCGACGTGCGCTTCGGATGGCGCGCGCTCCAGCGCAGCCCGGGCTTCCTCGCCACCGTCGCAATGACGCTCGCCCTCGGCATCGGTGCCACCACGGCGATGTTCAGCATCGTCCATGGCGTGCTCCTGCAGCCGCTGCCGTACCCGCATCAGGAACGACTGGTCGAGATCGTCCACGAGGTCCCAGAGCTGGGCGTCGACCGCTGGCTTGCGTCGCCGGCGATCTACTTCGGGTACCGCGACCACAACCGGACGTTCGACGCGATCGGCCACTGGGACTGGGACGACTCGCCGGTCACGGTGAGCGGCGGCGCCGAGCCCGAATCGGTGCCGAGCCTCGAGGTGACCCACGAGGTGCTGCCGATGCTTGGCGTCACCCCCGTGCTCGGACGCGGGTTCACCGCGGCCGACGACGCGCCGGGCGCCGCGCCGACCGTGATGATCTCGGATGGATACTCGCAGCGCCGCTTCGGCGGCGACAGTCCGATCGGTCGGACGCTGACGGTGGAGGGCGTGGCGCGCGAAGTCATCGGCGTCCTGCCCCGCGGGTTCCGCTTCTTCGAGTACGACGCCGAGGTCTACTACCCGCTCCAGCACGTGCGCGCCGAGGCCCGCTTCCCGTCAGGCGACGGGCGGGCGATCGCGCGCCTGAAGGAGGGCGTGACGATCGAGGCGGCCAACGCCGACGTCGCGCGGATGATTCCGCTGCTCTGGGCCGAGTTCGGCGATGGGCAGGCACGGCGCGTCGAGTTCCGACCGAAGTTGCGCCCGTTGAAGGACAGCGTCGTCGGCGATCTCGGCCAGACGCTGTGGATTCTCATGGGCACGATCGGGCTCCTCCTGCTCATCGCGAGCGCCAACGTGGCCAACCTGATGCTCGTGCGGACGCAGTCGCGCCGTTCCGAGCTCGTCGTCCGTTCAGCACTCGGCGCCGGGCGGGGCGCCATTGCCAGGGTCGTGTTCACCGAGGCCGCGTTGCTCGGCGCGATCGGTGGGGTTGCCGGTGTCGCTCTCGCCTACGTCAGCCTGCCATGGCTGGTCTCGCTCGGCGCCGACGATCTGCCGCAGATCATGGCCGTCGGCATCGACTCGATCGTGCTGGTGTTCGCCGCGTCGATGGTGGCGGTCGTCGCCATGCTGGCCGCGGGGGTGCCGCTTGCGCCGTTGATCACCGGTGGCACGCAGCACGGCGAGGCGCTGCGCGGAGCCCGCCTGGTGAGCGACGGCCCCGGTGGCGCGCGCACCCGCCAGGCGCTCGTCGTCGCCCAGGTGGCCATGGCGCTGATCCTGCTCGTCGGGGCAGGGCTGATGATCCGCACGTTCGTCGAACTGCGACGCGTCGAGCCCGGCTTTCGCGTGCCCGAAGCCGTGCAGACCTTCCAGCTCACCATTCCGATGAACGGGTCGCTCGAGGGCGACGACGGTGCAGCGAACCGCGAGCGGCTGCTGCAGACACAGCGCGCGATCGTCGAGCGGCTGGCTGCCGTCGGCGGCGTGGAGTCGGTGGGCTTCGCATCGGGCAACGACGGGTTGCCGCTCGACGGCGACGGGCGGCAGATATCGCTGATCCCGTACGTGGACGGGGTCGGCGCGGCTGACGGGGTGGCGAGGGTGTGGGAGATCCAGAACGTCTCGCCCGGATTGCTCGAAACGCTGCAGACACGTGTCGTGGCCGGCCGCGGTCTCACGTGGGACGACGTGGTCACCAACCGCCAGGTGATGCTGGTGTCCGAGAACCTCGCGCGTCGTGAGTGGGGATCGCCGGCAGCCGCGCTCGGCCGTCGCGTGAGTGCGTCCGCCGACACGCCGGGGGCGGAGATCGTCGGTGTCGTCGAGGACGTCCATCACGACGGACTCGACAAGCCGCCACCGTCAACGGTGGTGTTTCCGCCGCGCGCCAGGGCGAGCGCGTCCTTCGTGGTGCGCAGCGCGCGGGCGGGGCGCGCCGACTTCCTGCTCGATCTCCGCCGCGCCGTGTGGTCGGTCAATGGCGAGCTCTCGCTGGCCCGTCCGCAGACGCTGGGGGACATGTACAGGCGGGCGATGGCGCGCGCGTCGATGACGATGCGGCTGCTCGGCCTCACCGGGTCGCTCGCGATGCTCTTCGGTCTCACCGGCGTCTACGGCATCGTGAGCTACACGGTCGCGCGGCGGCGCCGCGAAATCGGCGTTCGGCTCGCGCTCGGGGCGCATCGCCAGCAGGTGACGCGCATGTTCGTGCGGCACGCGCTCGTCCTCGTGGCCATCGGCGTGGGGCTTGGCATCGGCGGATCTGCCGCGCTGACGCGGCTCATCGCCTCGCAGTTGTTCGGCATCAGCGCGCTCGACGTGCCCACGCACATCGCGGTCGCGGGCGGGCTCGTCACCGCGGCGGCGCTCGCCAGTTACGTGTCGGCGCAGCGCGGGTCGGCGATGAACCCGAGCGACGTGCTCAAGGCCGAGTAGCCCCGGACGCCTGCGTTGGTTATCGCGAGGCAGTACCGCGTCGGAATCTCGCGTTCTTCGTCGAGACCGAACGTGCGGTCCAGCTCGTTGCGGTAAAGGACCGAGAAAATTGGAAATTTGAAATTTGAAATTTGGAACGAACAATCGTTCGGGCACGGCCCGACGCCTACGTACCGGGTTGATCTCGAAGGCACGTAGCCGCCGGGCCTTGCCCGGCG
>JAEYZV010000556.1 GCA_023427865.1 Acidobacteriota bacterium | reverse complement strand
GGCAGAGATTGGCCGATCTGGAAGCGAGTGCGTCCTCGAGCGAGGCGACGGCGGCACGCGTCCGTCCGAGGGCATGGTGCGTGACCGCCACTTGATAGGGATCGGGAGCCGGGGTCGCGTTCCCCGTCAGGAGCGCGAGCACCGCCCCCGCACGGTCGCGACGGCCCGCGCCTGCGAACACGTGCGCGCAGGTCGCCAGCGCCGCCTGATGCTCCGCGTCTGCAGCCAGCACGCGCGGACTCAGCCTGTACCTGACGAGCGACCGGCCCGGAGGGAGCGGTGGCCTCGATCTGTGGGTCGCGCAACGTCCGAGCATCGACGAACCGTGGGAGTCGCCACGCAATCTCGGACCGACGGTGAACGGGCCGGGTAACGACGTCACCCCCACGGTTTCCGACGATGGGCATTCGCTGTTCTTCGCGAGCGCGCGGCCGGGCAGCCTTGGTCACGGGGACATCTACGTCTCGCACCGCGTCCACACGCGCGACGATTTCGCGTGGCAACCTCCAATCCATCTCGGCGTGTCGATCAATTCGGCGTCCAACGAGATCGGCCCGTCGTTCGTCACCCGGACGCGGACGCTGTACTTCAGCGTCGATGCCCCGGCGGCGCCGGGCGAGATCATGGCGTCCGAGCTGCAGCCCGACGGCACCTTCTCGGTACCGCTGCCCGTCCACGAGGTGAACTCGTCGTCGGACGAACTCCGCCCGACCGTCCGCCGCGACGGGCTGGAGATGTACTTCGATTCGAATCGACCTGGCGGCCTGGGAGGTACCGACATCTGGGTAGCGACGCGTGACTCCGTGCACGATCCGTGGCGCACGCCGGTCAACGCCGGTCCGGCGATCAACTCGGCGGCCAGCGAAGCGCGAGCGGCGCTGTCGTTCGATCGGCTGGGGCTCATCTTCCAGTCGACGCGGCCAGGCGGCTCGGGCGGGGTCGACCTGTACAGTTCGACGCGCCGGCTGTACGCGCCACGGCGGTCAGCCACCGCGCCTTGATCGGCGCCGCCGCAACCCGCGGTCAGGGCGGTGGGCGCCTGAACAGGGACTTCTCGGGCTCCGACGTCGGCCGGGTCGGCATTTCCGGAGCCGCGGGCGCCCCGGTCCACGCGTGGACGAACACGCGGACCGGATCGTCCTCGGGCATCAGCAGCAGGTCGGCGCCGGCCACGGCCATGCCCTCATGGGTCAGCACGACGCCGCGGTCGGTCTTGCCTACGACCATCCGCTCCGTCAGGTCCAGCGACGGCCACCCGAGGCGGTCGATGACGCCCGTGTCGCCGATCAGGCCGGCCGCGAGCAGGCCGTCGGGCGTCCAGTGCAGGTCCTGGTAGCGCGCGGCCCCGTCGTGCGTGACCTTTGCCGCCTGCGCACCCTCGAAGGTCCATTCGTAGAACACGCGCGCGTCCCAGTTGCAGCCGATGAGCGCGCCGGGCGTGACCGCGACGGCGCCGATGTGGTCGGCGACCTGGAAGCTCGAGCGTACGGCCAGCGTGGCGGCGTCGCGCGCCTGGATGACGCTCGTCGAGGCACGCGCGTACTCGGCGACCGGCAGCCACAGCGTGTCGCCAAGGCGTCCGAAGCCGCCGGGGTGGTAGCGAGGACCGTCCTGAACCTCGGCCCGCCGCAGGAGCTTGCCGTCGGCGGCGCGGAAGGCGGCGAGCAGGCCCTTCTTCTCCGTCCGCAGCACGGAGGTGACGAACCACGTGGCTCCGTCTGCGCTCGCGGTGATGCCCTGCGGGTGGTCCAGCACCGCTTCGAGGCCGACCGTGCGGCGTCGCGGGCCGAGCGTGCCGGAACGCACGGTTTCCTGAGCGCCGTGAGCCGGCCGGACGCTGAGCAGGACCGGAGCGGAAAGCGCGATTCCGGCCAGGAACGCGCGACGTGAGGGCGAGGAGCGTGGCACCGGCATGCGGTGATCAGACTCCGCCACGCCCGCTTTCGGCAACCCTCCCGGATCGCCTTGCGGAACGTGCGCACGGATGGCAGACTCGGATGACGTTGTCTGCCACCGCTCCGTCCCACCGGCCGCGCTCGGGACGCGCGTCGCGCCAGCCCGAGTCTCCGGTGCCGTACCGGTACCAGTTCAGCGAGGCCGACTGCGTCCCGACCACGTTCCTGAACGGCATTGCCCGCCTGTTCGGTCGCGGCGAGATTCCGCCGCTGGTGATCCAGCGCGTCTACACGTACACGCTCAATGGCGTGAGCCGCAGCAACACGCTCGGCGACGGCACCGACGAATGGGGCATCCGCGTCACGGCGGAATGGCTGGGGGCCTACAAGGAACGCAACTTCGCGGTGCGGACCGAGTACCTGCGCGGCACCGAGGTCCACGTGCGCCGCGGCAATCAGCTCGTCGGCTGCCTCAACACGGGCGGCGTCGCCCTCTGCAACCTGCACGTCGGAGGCGGCATCTGGCACTACGTGATGGCGATCAAGGCCGATCCGGAAGGCCTGTCGTTCTTCGACCCGTACTTCCAGCGCACGCTCAAGGGATTGAACGGGTCGGCGCAGCGCCTGCGTGACGACGCCGACGGCGCGAACCTGTGGGTGGCGCGCGACTGGCTCGATACGTACAGCAACCGCAAGCGGTATTGCTTCGGCACGATCCGCAACCGCGAAGCGGTCCTGCTGTGGCGACGGAAGCGTTGAAGACGCCGTGATCGTCAACGCGCGTGCCGCTGTGCTCTCAGCTCAGGGTCGAACCTTCCGCTCCGCCATTACCGGTTCGACATGATCGGGGACGGCGCTTGACGCGAGTCAGCCGACCGCGTCGACCTGCGACGAGCCACGCGTCGCCTCGGCCCGCACCGGAACCCGCGCCACTGAAGGCGCGCTCACCGTGCGCACGTCGCCCTCGTCGGCGCGGGCGTTCCCACGGTTCTGCATTCGTCGTTCGCCGTTCCCCTCGGCTACGCTGTTCGGGCCGATGTCGTTGCCCTCTCCCGCGATCACCCCACGTACCCGACTTGCCGCCCTGACCGGAATCGCGCCGGACGAACGGGCGGCGCTGGCCTGGAGTTTCCTCTACTTCTTCTCGCTGCTGTGTGCCTACGGCCTGCTGCGGCCGCTGCGCGAAGAGATGGGCGTGCGGTACGGGGTGGACCGTCTGCAGTGGCTGTTCAGCGGCACGTTCGTGTGCATGCTGCTGGCGCAGCCGCTCTACGGCGCACTGGTGTCGCGGTTCGAACGCCGCGTGTTCCTGCCCATCGTCTACGGCTTCTTCACGGCCTGCCTGGTGGCGTTCTACCTGGTGTTCCGTGCCGGTTTCGGGATGGCAGTGGCGGTGCCGGCGTTCTTCATCTGGGTGAGCGTCTTCAACCTGTTCGTGGTTTCGGTGTTCTGGAGCTTCATGTCCGACATCTTCACGAACGAGCAAGCAAAGCGGCTCTACGGCATCATCGCCGCCGGCGGCACCTGCGGCGCGCTGGCCGGTCCGCTGGTGACCGCGCTGCTCGTCCAGCGCGTCGGCGTGCCGCAGCTGATGCTCATCTCGGCATTGGTGCTCGGCACCGCGCTGCTGGCCATCCTGCGCCTGCTGCCGTGGGCCACGGCGCGCCGCGGTGAGGACCGTGCCATCGGCGGCACGGTGCTCGCGGGAGCCCGGCTCGTGTTCGCCTCGCCGTTCCTGCGGCTGATCGCCTCGCTGCTGCTCCTGTACGTCACCGTCAACACCATCCTCTACTACCAGCAGGCGGTGGTCGTCTCGGCCTCGTTCAGCGATCCGGCGGCGCGGGCCGCGTACTTCGCGCGCATCGATTTCGCCGTGAATGCGCTGACGGTGATCACGCAGCTGGTGGTCACGCGCGTGCTGCTCACCAACTTCGGCGTGACGCCGCTGCTGATGCTGTCGCCGCTGCTCGTCGCGGCCGGCTTCACGTGGCTCTCGGCATCGCCGACGCCACTGCTGCTCGCCGGCATCCAGGTCGTGCACCGGGCGGGCAACTTCGCCCTGATCGCCCCGGCACGCGAGAGCCTGTTCACGCGGGTGGATCGCGAAAGCCGCTACAAGGCCAAGGCCTTCATCGACACGGCGATCTACCGCGGCGGCGACCTCGTGAACGGCTGGCTGATGGCGGCAGTGATCGCTGCGCAGGTGCCACTCGGGCAGGTGGCGCTCATCGGGCTGGCGGTGGCGGCGGTGTGGGCATTGGTTGGATGGCGCGTCGGCCGGACGCACGACGAGCACCTCGCATCCCGGGAGGACGCCGTGCCGGCGACATCGACCACCTCCTGAGCACACCAGCTGGTCACGGATCCCCGGCGACCCGGTGCATGCCGCTTGCGCCCGGCGTCATCGGCGGGACAATGTGACGAACGACGAGCGGTGTTGCGAAGGTCGAGGCCTCGGCGGAGTCGAATGCCGGGTCCTGTACTCGCGAATCCCGAATCCCGAATCCCGAGTCGCGCTACCGCTCCCCGCTCCCCGATACCCGCTACCCGATACCCGTTCCCCAACCATGCCCATCACACGACGGTCGTTCATCGGCACCAGCCTGGCGGCGGCAGCCACTGCTGCCCTGCCTTCCAGCCTCCGCGCCGCGGCGCCGCGCAAGATCCTGATCATCGGCGGCACGGGCTTCCTCGGCCCGCATACCGTGCGGCGCCTCCAGGAACGGGGTCATAC
>JAEYZV010000552.1 GCA_023427865.1 Acidobacteriota bacterium | reverse complement strand
CAGGCACCTTTCGAGGAAGCGCCACTCCTCGGTCTGCTCGGTGGTTACGCGCAGGCGTCCCACCATGTACGCGGCGTGAGCGTGCAGCGATGGCTCGGCACGCATCGGCGCGATGGCCTGCGCCGTGACGGTCACGGGGTCGAAGAGCAACAGTGCGTCGGTCAGCGACCATCGCGTGTCGTCGGCCGCCTCGGGATCGAGGATGCGCTGCGCGAGGAACGCCAGGTTCGCGGCGCCGCCGAGCGTGCCGAGCGCGAAGGCGACGATGGCGCGCACACCGTCCACGTCGGTGTCGTCGTAGAACCGGCGGAGTGCTCCGTCATCGCCCGCTCGCCAATGCCCGATCAGCGTGGTGAGCGCCGTCCACTTCGGCGCTCCGGGCTCTCCGGCCCGCTGTGTCGAGAGGTGCTGCTCGACCTCGTCCTGCATCGTGAGCAGGACCTGCAATGCGGCGTGGCGGAGGCCCGACAACTCGAACTCGGCGCTCCCGCGCGCCGTGGGCCGCACGCGCTCCACCGCAAGCGACATCAGGTGGGGGATGCTCTCGGGCTGCTTCAGTAGGGCCAGGCACTCGGTCGCCCTGATGCGCACCGACCCGCGCGACTCCTTCATGGGCGTCGATCTCCACACGAGGCTGTCGAGGACCTGCGCGATCGTGATGTCGTGGACCGTTCGCCGGGCGAGCCGCGCCTCGGAGATGCAGCGCGCAGCGAGGAAGGCCTGTTCGCCGTGGCTCATGCTGCCGCCAGCGAGGATGGCGCGGATCAGGAGGTCGGCGTCGTCGGTCATGCCGGCGAGCAGCGCGAGCGTGTCCTCCCACAGGTGCACGCGACTGCGTCGCCCGAGCGTCGCGGTGATGTCGTCGAGGTGCTGTGGGAAGGCACTGCCGGTGCGCAGCAGGTAATGCGCGCACCAGTACGACTGGAAGCCCGGATAGGAGAAGCGGACACCGTCCTCGTGGCTCGGCGCGATGAGCTGCGTGGCGAGCGCCTGCGCCTTGAGCTGCTCGAGCGGCAGCTCACGCCGTCCGCGCACCTGGTCGAGGAGCTCGTACAGGCGCTGCCCGTCGAGTCTCGTGGACAGCCGCTGCTGGAGTGTCCAGGCGACGCGGCCGAGCAGGTCGCTCACGAGGCGGCGCGAGATGCCGGACAGGTTCGCGGCGGCGAGATTGCCCTCGACGACACGCGAGATGACGCCGGAGCGGCAGATGGGGCCCCGCGACGGCTGCCGCAGGAGGTGGGCGAGGAGCCAGGGTACGCCTGCGAGGTCGAAGAGGTTCGCGTCCTGGATCGCCCGCAGCAGCTCGGAGCGATCGTCGCCGAGACTCGTGAGGTACTGCGCGACGGTGGCGGGCGACAGCAGCTGCACGAGCAGCACCGGCACGTCCTCGCGCGTGCCGCCGGCGAGCGTGTCGGTCGCCGCGCTGACGGCCTGCTCGTCGAGCGTCACCACCACCCGGGCCTCGGAATTGGCGAGCGTCAAGCGCCGCAGCGCCTCGAGCGCGCGCGTGCGCTGCAACGTGTCGGACTCCTGATCGCCGTCGACCAGGAGCAGGCAGGACTGCAGCAGCCGCGGTCGCACCTCCTCGTCGTCGATGGCGATGTCGAGATCGCGGGCCGTCGCCACGATCGCCCTGGCGAGCACGTCGTCGGGTGGGCCCTCGGAACCCGGGATCGTGCTCAGGTGCAGGTAGAAGGGGAGCCGGGTGCCGCCTCGCAGCACCGCCCCCGCGTGGTGGACGTACAGCGCACGCAACTGCGCCGTCTTGGCGCGGCCGTGGTTGCCGGCAATCACGACGATGCCATGGCCCTGGTCCTCGGCTGGGAACAGGACGGCATCGACGGCGTCGCGCACGCGGACGCGCGGACCCGGGGGGCTCGTCTCCGTCCGTGGCGAGACGCCGGGCCGGTGCCTGATCACCTCGACCGGGAACGGATGCTTCGCGTCGGCACGTTCGCGGAACTTCCTGGCAAGCGCCTGGACCGCCTCGATCACCGGATCCGATTGCCACAGGGCGGTGGCCTTCGGTCCCAGGTAGATGGCCGGGATGGCCCAATTGCCGCTGTCGGGCCGATAGATGGCGCGCCGGCCGGCATTGGCCGCGTCGTCGGCGTTGCCGCTCCTGAGCAACGTGTCGTAGAAGGCCTGCGCGAACCGGCGTGCGTCCTCCATCCGCACGTAGTCCTGCATGGCGACGACGCCTGCGGCCCGTCCGGCGAGCTTCGGCGCGAGACCACTCATCGCCGTGGGCGCGCCGCGTCGCCGAGCAGCGCCCTTGCACGCCTGCAGGAAGACGAGCCGGAGCGTGTCGTGTCCGATGCGCGAGAGAAATGCCTCCTCGGCGACAGCGAGGGCGCCGCCCTCCTCGTTCTCCAGCAGCAGCGTGGCACGGTCGTTCTTGAACGTGCCGTGCGCGATCAGGTGCAGGCTGTCCGCCGTGTCGAGATGATCCGAGATTGCCGACAGTGTCGTCGCGCGCGCGGCGACGGTGTAGCCATCGTCTCGCAGGCTGGCGGCAAGCGTCGCGTCGATGCGGCCGAGCACGGTGGCGCGCAGTTGCCCGCGTTCGACGAGCGGCGTCCAGGCGTCGCGCAACGCGGCGATCTCGGCGGCGATGTCGACCGGGTGCAGCGGGCCGTCCGGCACGAGGTCGGTAGGGGAAGCGATCGCGAGCAGCACGGTGAAGGCGCCGCCGCGTGGCGGCAGCGCCGGCGTCACCGAGGGAATGCGCCGCGACAACGAGACGCGCGCGTCGGTAGCCAGCACCATCTCCTGGCCGGCATCGACGAGAATCAGGCGTTCCCAGTGCAGGTCCTGCAATGCCGCCGCGTCCACCTGCAGGCAGAGCGACACCCGCGGCGAGAGCCCGCGCGCGTAGGCGAACGCCCGGCGCAGCGCCGCGTCGGCAAACAGCGCATTGCCCAGACGACAGCCGTACTCCCATGGATCCGCTTGGACGCCATCGAATACGTCAGGCGGAAACACCGCCTGCGCCGTGAGGCTGCCTTCGCCATCGAGCGTGGCATCCACCGTGTACGTGTCGGCGCCATCCGGTGCGGAGCGCAGCCGGAGCAGGAGCGTGGCAGATGGACGGGAGCCAGGCGGGTACGTCATCGGATGGCCAAACGGCGCGGCAATCTGTCGAGCGACTTCTCCTACAAACTCCGCCGGCACCGAATGCGAACAGCCTCATCGGCGTGGTCCACGGCCGAGCTTGGTGCGACGGCACCGGCAGGCGCTGTACGAACAGAACCCCGTCGGCGTTGACCGATCCGGTGGGCGCGTGTGGCCAGCCAGGCGCCGCGTCCCGGGCAGGGAACGTTGAGAGGCCGCCGACGTGCCGGACACGATCCTGTTGCATGCGTTGTTGCTGCTCGGCATCGGCGGCGGGTTCTTCGTCTCGGCGTCGGCGGGGCTCGGCGGATCGCTGGTGCTGGTGCCCCTGCTCACGCTCGCCCTCGGTGCCAGGGACGGCATCGCGTTCGCCGCCCTGCTCCTTGCCGGCAACAACGTCGTCAAGCTCTGGGTATACCGCGAGGCGCTGCCGTGGAAGCGGGCCGCCGTGATCGTGGTTCCGACGATGTTGGGCGCGCTCGTCGGGGCGCGGCTCCTGGTTGCGGCACCAGAGATGGTCGTCCGCGTCGGCGTGCTGGCGTCGGTGGTCGTCGCCTTCCTCTTCGAGCGGCGCACCGCTCGCGCCTGGCCCACGCCGCTCGCGCCTGGCCTTGCGGCCGTGGCCGGCGCCACGTCGGGATTCTCCGGCACGTCAGGCCCCCTCAAGGGCATGGCGATCCGCAGCCTCCGGCTCGGTCGCCTCGAGACCGTCGGTGCCGCCGCCATCGTCTCGGCGACGGCCGATCTCACGAAGCTCGCCGTGTTCGGCAACGCGGGGTTGCTCGGCACGGCGCACCTGCAGCTGGCCATCGTCTCGGTGCCGCTCATGGCGGCCGCCACCGTGGCGGGCCGCCGTTTCACCGTGGCCGTGGGCGAGGACGGCTATGCGCGGCTCTTCTGGCTCGTGATGGGCGGGTACGCGTTGCGGCTGCTCGGTTAGGAGCCGTGTCCCCGTCGCGCGAACTGCACGTAGCGTGGCTCGACGTTCGTGCGATCGCCGCCACCGCGGAGGGTATAGCCGGCCGCCGTCCACGAGTGGCCGTCCGGCGCATGCCGGCGGCAGCTCAGATAGTCGCCCCACTTGCCGTCGGCCGGACCGTCGGTGCCGCTGCGGGCGACCCGCAACTGCCACGCCGGCGCCTGGTCGAGGAATCCCACCACATGACCGGGAAAGACGGGCCCGCCACCGCGGAACATGGTGACCCCGACGTCTCCCGCGCGATTGGGCGCCGCCTCTGGGTAGGCATAGGCATGTTCCGGGTGCCAGATGTCGGGTTCATGCGCCACGGTGAGCGACGCCTCGTCGAGCACCACGACGCGCACGTGCGGCAGCGGACGTCGTGGCACATCGCGGTTGGCCGACCACATGATCCCGAGCTGCCCGTTGGCCGCCCAGGCCCCGGTGATGCGCGGGTCGCACCGGCTCATCCAGTTCCGTCCGTCAGGCCCCGGCGCGCTGTAGGCCCCGGCCTGCCACGGGGTGACGTCCACGTCGGTTGCCGTGACCGTCGTCCCGCCCTCGGGCCACGCGAACACACGCAATTGCGCGCGCGTGTTGTGGCTGGCGATGTACATGGTGCCCGTCGTGCCCTGGGCGCACCGCAGCGAGAAGTTCTCCGTGCTCTCGAAGTAGTCGTAGGTGAGCGCGCCGGCTGCCGTGAGCGTGTCCAGCGCGATCCTGAACACCACCGACCGGGTCCACCGGTCGCCGGCCACCGTGAACACGTTCGTGCCCACGTACAGGAACGCCTCGGAGATCACCGCGTGGTTGTAGTCGAACCACTCGCCGGCCCAGTCGGGGTTCACGTCCACGGGGCGTAAGTCCCAGAAGGACCAGCCCATCGGCTCGAGTGCCGGGTCGGCGTTCACCGCGATTCGCAGCGTGTTCGTGTTGGCCTCCTGGATGTACTGCAGGAGCCACACGGTGACGTCGTGGCCGGGGACGAAGAGGGTCGTCTGGTCGCAGCAGAAGCCACCCTCGGCTGGCGGCAGCGTGGTGAACGGATCCACCTGTTGCCAGCTGGCGCCGTCGTCCGACGTTCGGCTCGCGTACCAGTTCCCCGTGAAGAAGACGTTCGGCCCATTGGTGGCCACGCTCGGCTCCCCGACCGTCGAGGTCCGGCCGCCGGTGTGCGCGGGCGTCAGGGCGATGTTCCTGAGGAACGCAACTGTGCTCGGCATGTCTCAGCCCTCTGCGCCTGGAGTCAGGAGCCTTCCTCGTTCTCGTCGCACTCGGTCGGCGGCACGTCCTCGAGGTCGAAGCTCGCGGCGGCCTCGCCCTCCGGCAGCTCCGGCGCCTTGCGACGCACCTCGCGCATGCGCGCCTGCCGCGCGTCGAGCTCCTCGGGGTCGGGTGGCTCGAACGAGGCGGCCGGCAACTCCTCCATCCGTCGAGGCGGCCCGGCGTTGCCCTTGCGTGCCGTAAAGGTCTTCTTCTCGTCGGGTGACATCGCCTGCTCCTCCCTCGACACACCCTAAAGCATGCCGGCGCCGCTCTCGGCCTAGAAACGTCGATGATCGCGCATTCGTACACGCGATGCGCCGATGGGCTGCCGAAGGCGCGCGGCTCAGTCGCTCGTGCGCAGAACTGCTCGGTCGTCCGTCGATACACCCGCGGTCGGCGGTCATCCGCGTCGGCTTGCCCGGCCGTGCGCCGTTCGAGGGCAGCGCTACGGTCGCACTCCGCACGCTCGATTCGTCCTATCTCGCCATCGCGGGGACGGCGTTTGCCGGCTTGCTCGTGGGCTTGCTGGTCGTGTCCCGCAGCAGCGACCTGCTGCGGGAAGGCCGATCGGAGATCGGCTCTGCCGACCGTCGCCCGTTCAGCCTGGGTCGCACGCAGATGGCCGTCTGGTTCTTCATCGTCGTCGCCTCGTTTCTCTTCATCTGGATCGTCACCGGTGCCTACGATCCGCTCACCGGATCGGTCCTGGGTCTCATCGGCATCAGCGCCGGCACTGCGCTCGGCGCGATGGTGATCGACAACAACAAGGAAGCCGGCCTCGACAACCGGGACAAGGCGCTGCGAAGCGAGCGTCTGCGCATCGACGCCGATGTCGCCGCACTGCAGACGACGATTGCGCATACGCGGCAGCAGCGTGCGGCGGCACCGGCCGGCGTGGACGTCGCTGCCATCGATCAGCGAATAGCGGAGCGGCAGGCGGACGTCGCGGCCAAGAACATCCGGGCACAACAGATCGACGACGAACTCCGCGCCCTTGCGCGTAGCGTGCACCCGCCCAGGTCCGAAGGGTTCTGGAAGGACCTCATGAGCGACGAGAACGGCGTCAGTTTCCACCGCTTCCAGATCGTCGTGTGGACGGTAGTGCTCGCGGTGATCTTCGCCTACACGGTCTACGAGAGCCTCGCCATGCCGGAATTCGACCCGAAGCTGCTCGCGCTCATGGGGCTCAGTTCGGGGACGTATCTGGGGTTCAAGTTCCCTGAAGCCAAGTAGCCGATCGCCGGGACGCAGCGTCGCCGAGATCCTGCGGGACCGGTCGTCGATGCGTCTCAGCGCGAATTCGCCGCTTCTGCCGCAACATCCTCGAGGTCGGCTGCATGGGCCTGTCCGCAGCGCATGAACCAGCGACCCCAGGCGGTGCTGGCCGACTCGGAGTCGTTCAGCATGCGCACCATCAGCCTCTTGGCGCCTGCTCGAACCGCCTCTGGTCCGCTCGGAACTCCGTCTGGCTGGCTCGAATCGTACACAGTGAGAAAAGACTCAACCGTGCGGCATGCGCCCCGCTCCGGTCTGCGGGTGTAGCACTGTGCGCGTTATCATCGGGCGGAATCCCGGGGGACTCTCGTGATGTAGCGGTGTTCTTCCCGATTCGGCCCCGTCGTCTTTGCGTTCGTAACCGTCGCCCTGTGGCGACCACCAGAGGTACGCCATGGTTCGGAAGCGAGGCGCGTGTACGCACATCGATGGGGTCGTGGACGTCAAGCCTCCAGCCGAGCGCGTGTGCGACGAGTGCGTCAGGACTGGATCCAGTTGGGTGCACCTGCGAACGTGTCAGACGTGCGGAGGTACGCGGTGCTGCGACTCGTCACCGAACCGCCACGCGAGCGCGCACGCGCGCGCCAGTGGCCATCCCGTCATCGCGTCCGCTGAAGAAGGCGAGCGC
>JAEYZV010000510.1 GCA_023427865.1 Acidobacteriota bacterium | reverse complement strand
GCCCATCCACTCCGTAGTCGTCGACGAACCGGCGCATGTCGGCCACCGCCGCTGCGGACTCCGTCGTCGAGCCGCGCAGCGCGCGGAACGTCCACGGCACCACCGTCAGCCCGACCGCATGCGCGTCACGCACGAGCTCGGGCCTGGCAGCCACGAGTGCCCGCGCCGGGCCGACGCCGGTGACGAAGGCGGCCATCTCGCGCAGTCCCTCCGGCGACAGCCAGCGCGCCGCCGCGCCGGGGGCGCCGATCAGGAACGTGCGCGGCACGTGTGGGAGGCGTCGCGCCAGGGTCCGCAGGCTCTGCTCCTCGAAGGACTGCAACAGCACCGCCGGCCGGCCGTTGACGGTCGCGTTCGTGAGCCCGTTCTTCTCGAGCGCGGCGACCACCGCGTCCTCGAGGCTCAGCCCCTTCGCGCGGAGCCGCTCCGGCCCCTTGAGTTCGGGGAAGATGCCGGCCTTGCCCTTGACGAGATCGAGTGCTTCCTGGAACGTCGGCACGCGTGCGCCGGCAAACGACGGGTCGAACCAGGTGCCGGCGTCGAGCCGCTTGATTTCCGCGAGCGTGAAGTCGTCCACGTACCAGCGGCGGCGTTGCTGGCCTCCCTCGGTCGTCACGGTCGCCCGCTCGGGGAAGACCTCCTCGACGTCCGTCGTCCGCTCCAGGCTGAGATCGTGGAGACAGACGAGCACGCCGTCCCTGGTCAGGCCGAGGTCCTGCTCGACGTAGTCGGCGCCCTGCGCGATGGCCAGCCGGTACGCCTCCAGCGTGTGTTCGGGCGCATACGCGGAGGCGCCGCGATGGGCGACGTTGAAGGCGTGGCGGGGCTGGGTCTGCGAGGCCGGTTGCGTGGCCATCGAGAGCCCAAGCACCGCGAGCGGCATCAGGATGAGTCGTGACACGCCAGTCATCGTGACACGCCGTGCTACGACTCGGTATCGGAACCGCTCTCGCCCGGGGTAGCGTCGCCGGCACTCGCCTCGCCGGCCGCTTCTGCCTCTCCCTCGGCCGCCGGGCGCCGGCGCCGTCGGCGACGACGCTTCCTGGCGGCGGTGCCCTCCGAGTCCGGCGCGTCGGCCGCCGCATCCGGCGAAGATTCGGGCGTCGGTGCCACGTCCGTGTCCGCCGCGGCGGGCGATGGGGCAGCGGTCGGAGGCGCCTGTGTCGCGTCCGCTCGCGGCTGGCGCGGTCGTCGCGTGCGCTGCCGCCCCCGGGCAGGCCTGGTGCCCGATTCGGCATCGGGCGCTTCGCCGGGAGCGCTGCTGCCGCCCGCGTCGGCGGTCGCTTCTCCCGCCTCCACCAGTTCGGCGTGGGCGTCCTCGAACAGCACCAGCCCGAACGCGTGAGCGATCTCTTCCATGTCGGCCCGCTCGTCGGCCGACACGAGCGTGATCGCCGTGCCTGTCGACCCGGCGCGACCGGCGCGACCCACGCGGTGCACGTACGTCTCGCGGTTGAACGGCACCTCGAAGTTGACGACGGTCTCGATCGCGTCGATGTCCAGACCCCGTGCGGCGATGTCGGTGGCGACCAGCACCTTGTACGTGCCCGACTTGAAGCCTTCGACGGCGCGGAGCCGATCCTGCTGCGTGCGGTCGGCGTGCAGGGCCGCGGCGCGGATGCCCTGCGATTGCAGGTCGCGCGCGAGCCGGTCGGCGCCCCGCTTGGTCGCCGAGAACACGAGTGTCGGCCCGGGGGCGCGGCGCAGGAAGCGCGACAGCCACTGGATCTTCTCGTGACGGCCGAGCAATTCCGCCTTGTGCGTGATGGAGGCGGCCGGGGCGTTGCGGGCGCCGAGTTGCACGAGCTTCGGCTCGCGCATGATCTCGAGCGCGAAGCCCATCACCTCCTCCGGCATGGTGGCCGAGAAGAGGAGCGTCTGCCGCGGCCTGTCGGTCGGCAGCTGCGAGACGATGAACCGCACGTCGGGCCAGAAGCCCATGTCGAGCATGCGGTCGGCCTCGTCGAGCACGAGCACTTCCACCCCACGGAAGTCGGCGATGCCGGCGCGCAGGTGGTCCATCAGCCGGCCCGGCGTGGCGACGACGATGTCGACGCCGGCCTTGAGCGCCTGTTCCTGCCCATCCATGCCGACGCCCCCGAACACGGCGGCACAGCGCATGGACGTGTGGTAGCCGAAGCCCTGCGCGTCGTCCTCGATCTGGACGGCGAGTTCGCGCGTCGGCGCCAGCACCAGCACGCGTGCCGACCCCTCGCGCTCCCGGTTGGACTGCAGCAGCTGCTGCATCAAGGGCAGGAGGAACGCGGCGGTCTTGCCAGTGCCTGTTTCCGCGCAGGCCACGAGATCCTGTCCCTCGGCCACGGTGTCGAACACCGCACTCTGGATGGGCGTGGTCTGCTCGAACCGCCGGTCCTCGACGCCCATGAGGAGCTCGGGCACGACGATCAGGTCGCCGAAGCGCCGCGGGGAGACGTCGGGAGTGATGGTTGCGAACTTCTCGAGCAGTTCGGCGTTGCGGGCGGCGGCCTGAGGCCGGGCAGGGGGGCGGCGCGAGCCGGACCGGCTGCGGCCGGTCCGGGCACCTCGTTCAGGGCGTGGGCTCACTCTTCGTCGTCCGTGTGGTCGTCCTGGGTGTCGACGACGTCGGTCCGGCGGGCGGCCGGATCGTCGAAGTCCACCGTGGCGTCGAGATCCTCGTCCTCGTCGTACAACCGAGTGACTGGACGCTCCTTGATCGGCCCGCGTGGACCCTTCTCGTAGGTCTGCTTGCGGGCCGGCCCCTTGGCCGGACCCCGCGCGCGCCGGGTCTCGCCGGCCGGTGGCGGCATGCCTCCGGGGTCGCGGGGCGCGAA
>JAEYZV010000241.1 GCA_023427865.1 Acidobacteriota bacterium | reverse complement strand
TAGGTGTTAGGTGTTAGGTGTTAGGTGTTAGGTGTCAGGTGTCGGGTGTCGGGTATTAGGCATCAACCTAATCCCCAATCCCCAATCCCCACTCCCCAATCCCCAATCCCGAGTCCCGAGTTACACTGTTCCCGTCGCCCGGGGGCAAGCGCTCCGGCGCCCCGCCCTCCCCGGGCACTCCTGCAACTTCAGTGGTTCGTCGGTCTTCATCCGTCCGTGACGTGCCTCCGGCTCCTGCCGAGCTGGCATCAGCCGCGGTGTCCTCCGCGATGGCGAAGGCGCGCGCCGCGGTGTCCATTCCTGTTCATGCCCGTCGGCGATCCGCCGATGACACGGGTGCAGTCAGGCCCTTCGTCCGACCAGCGCAAGACCCATGGTGATCGGTCCCATCGTGCTCATCCTGGCAGCGGTCCCGATGTTGTTCGGGCAGCTGTCGCCGCGTGGCCCGTTCGGGCCAGGCCAGAAGCTCGCCGTTTCCGAAGAGGACTGGTACCGCGCCAACCGCGTGGCCGGTGGCGCGTTCCTGATGGGCGGCCTCATCTGGCTCGCCGCGGCGCTGCTCCTGCCGGGCCACTTCGACTCGATGCGCCAGGAACGCGAGACCATCGCCTTCATCGGCGCCACGGCGGTGGCGGTCGCGATGGTCGTCTCGATGCTCTACGTGGAGGGAGGGTCCGAGGAGTGGTGACACGCCACGCGCGGGTCGCGGTGCTCGTCAACGACGAGGACGACGGCGTGCTGCGGCAACTCGACGCCGATCCGCAGGCGCGCCAGCTCCTGCGCTGGTTCGAACGCCTGTCTCCCGAGGCTCGCGCCGAAGTGCACGCGCTCGCGCGGCGCCATCACGCCCGCCAGGCGCGTCCATCGTTCGACGTGGTGTCGTTCGGCCGTCGCGCGTAGCCACACGCCGCGCCGGACGCCGGTTCTGGGCCATGGGCGGCCTGTCGCCCCGGTGACGTGCCCGTCGCTGCCCTGCCCAATCGCAGCGCGACACACACGGCACACATCGCGAGCAGCAGCGAGAGCGTCGCGGCGCGTTCGACGCCGGTGACACGCACGGCAACCAACGCCACCGGTGCCCCGAGGACGAGGCCGGCGGCGTATGCGAGCGCGAGGTCGCGCGCCCACGCGAGCACGGGGTGTCGATCGTCGTTCATGGTCTGCGGCCCACGCGGGGGACGTCGGCCAACAGACGCTGGCGCGCACAGCTTGCAACGAAACCCGTGTCAAGGATGTAAAACTTCGCCCAGTGATGCGCCCATCCCGCGCGGTTCTCCTCGGCGGCGCCGTTGCCGGTACGTGCGACATCCTGGCCGCGTTCGCGGTCGCCTGGCCACGCGTGGCACCTGCACGCGTGCTGCAGTACATCGCCAGCGGCGTGCTCGGCGCGGCGGCATTCGATGGCGGCAGCGCGACGGCGGCACTGGGCCTGCTCCTGCATTTCGGCATCGCGCTCGGCGCCGCGGCCGTGTACTACCTCGTGAGTCGCGCCTGGCCGCTCCTCGCGCGCCGACCGCTCCCCTGCGGCCTCGCGTATGGCGTCGTGGTGTACCTGGTGATGCAGTCCATCGTGCTGCCGCTCTCGCGCGTCGGCGTACGTCGCGGATCGTGGAGCTCGATCGCGGTAATGATCGGCATCCACATGGTGTGCGTGGGGCTGCCGATCGCCCTCGCCGCGTCGCTTGCCACACGTAAGCCCGACGTTCCATAGCTGTTCCCAGCCGCTCCGACCGCGAGTCCGCTCCGGCCGACACTCGTGGGTGGGCGGCGACGTTCCCTTCGACACGTTTCCTCCGCACGCCGCGGGAGTGCTCCCGGCTCAGCTGCTAGAATCCGGCCGGCGGCGCGGGCAGCCGCAACAGGAGCGTCAGCGCTGAAGGCTTCCAACTCCATCCGGATTGCGGTCGCCGTGGCTGCGCTTTGCGCGTGGCTCTCCGTAGCGTTCATGCACGCCAGGGGCTACTTCCTGCTCGCCGACGATCACGCGCTGGTGGCAGAGGCGCAGCGCGATCTGCGCGACATCTTCAGCACCGGACTGTTCGGGGTATACCGTCCCCTGGGATTCCTGGTCGCCAGGCTTGCCGGTTACCTCGACCCCACACCCGTCGGCTGGAGTGCCGTAATCCTGCTGCTGCACGCCTGCAACGCGGCACTCGTCGGCGGCCTCGCAACACGACTGGGGTCTCCGCTCGCGGCAAGCGTGCCGGCAGCGCTCATGTTCCTCTGGTCGCCCTGGAGCAGTGAGGCGTACCTGTGGTTCAGTGGCGTATTCGACGTTGGCGCCACGTTCGGCGTGTTGGTGGCCGCCGTGGCGCTGACGATGCCAGGCGGAAGCCGTGCGCGCGAGGCCGTGGCGATGAGCGCAGCGGTACTCGGCTGCCTTGTAGCCGCAGGGTTCAAGGAGAACGGCTACCTCGCCGCGGCAATCGTGCCGGCACTGGCACTCAGCGGTCGGAGTCAGCCGCCGCGTCGCCGTGTGATTCTCGTAGCTGTCCTGGCGGCAGCGTGCGTGGCCGCTGTGTTCTCGTATCGCACGAGCCTCCTCGCGTCGAGCAACACTCCCTACAACGTCTCGGAGTTCGGCGGACGGCTGTTGGCATGGACGGCGATTCCGGCCGCCGCTTCGAACCTCCGGGGACTGCTGCTGTGGCCGGTGCCTGCCGTGTGGGGCGATGCCAGCCGCTTGCTCGCGACCCTCCTCATCTGGCCGCTCGGCGCCATGCTGACCGCCACCATGGTCTTGCTGGCACTCGGTCGCGCACGTGCGTGGCTGCAACTCGTCGCACTGGGCCTTGCCATCGTCTTGACGGCCTCGCACCACATCGCAATCGCGACAATCACGCCCAGGCGCTACCTCTACCTGGCTGGTGTGCCCTTGAGCCTGCTCATGAGCAGCGCCCTCGCCGCGCGCGCCGAACGCAACCATGATGCGCCGACGGCGCCGCTGCCCCTCGTTCTCGCAGGGCTGCTGCTCGCCGCGGGGCTTGCCGGTGCGTCGCAGGCGGCGTTGTGGGGCCGTGTCACCGCCACGGCGCGCTGCGCCGTCGAGGACTTCGGGCGAAAGGTCGTCGACACGCGAACGACGCCTGTGTACGTGGAGAACATGCCCTTTGCCGTCGATCACGGCCCATTCGTCCTGCTGGACTACGACTTCACTTACGCGTATCGAGGCCGCTGGCAGGGAGCGGACGTGGCGGTGAGGAACGCGGTCCTGACGCTGGATCGCACCGGACACCTCGCAGTGCAGTGGTATGGCGCGCCTCCGCCCGACGCCGAGCGGCGCACGCCGGTGTCACTCGATCTGTGCCTCGGACAGCCGAAATGACCCGACGGCCGGCGTTGCTGTTGGCCGCGGTGGTGGTGACGGCCTGCACGGCCGCATATGCGGGCTGGTGGCTCCTCGTGGACCAGACCTCGAGACTCGAGAGCCTTGCTCATGCTGGCCATACCGAGCGGAACGTGCCGACCGACGGCGCAACCATCGCGCAGTCGTTCGCTGTTCCCGAGGGTGGTTCGGATGCGGCGTGCGTGTTCGTGGTGAATCGCGCGGACGGGGAACGCAGCCTCCTCGTGCAATTGCACTCGGAGCGAGAGGGGCAGCCCGCGCACGTGTTGTCGCGCGCCATCCGCAGCGTGGTGCCTGGCCGGCGTGAGTGCATGGACATCCCCATCTCGATCCAGCAGTCACGGCACGCGAGTGTCCTCTGGGTGTCGTTGCGCGCCATCTCCGCGGAAGCGACGGCGGGCCTGCGCGTGCTCGTGGCCGATGCCAACACGCTGCCGCACGGGCGTCTGCTCATCGACGGCAGGGAGCGATGGGGCGCCCTGGGCCTGACCGTATCGGCTCCTTCGAGCACGCGGTGGCACAGCGCCTGGCCGGTCGGGCTGTACCGGCCGTCGCGCCGGCACCACGTGCTCTGGCTCGTGTGCATCGCCGTCGCCGTGGCCGCGTCGGGACTCCTGCTCGCCGCACGTCACCTCGCTGTCACCCCCGCATCGGCGGCAGCAGCCATCGTGGGCGTGCCGCTCGTGGTTGGCGCCCTGCACGTCCTGTCGGAGTGGTCTCCTCGAGCCGTCGATCTCACCTACAGCGGCACGGGACGCGCGCTGCTGAACGAGCTGGGCGATGCCGAGTTCCTGACGACATGGCCGTCGCTGGCCGACGCGTTCGCGCTCGTGGTCAGCGACATCCGGCCCGTCCGCGATCGTGCCCTCGTGGCACTTCCGGATTCTTCGGTGGGCTGGCGGATCGGGGTCGCCGGACCCACGAGCCTGGACACGGCCGTCGCTCTTCGGCAGGAAGCGTGGACGCGCCCCGGCGACGGCGCGACGTTCACCATCTCGGTCACGACCGGTGATCGGACGGACGTCCTCTGGAAAGAGCACGTCGACCCATTCGCCGACGCGGCCGCAAGGCGGTGGCAGGACGTCACCGTACGCCTGGACCGGTATGTCGGTCAGAACGTGACACTGACCCTCACGACCGACGCCGGCCCGAACGGGAATGCGGTGATGGATGCCGCGATGTGGCGGGAGCCGATCCTGAGGCCCAGCGTCGTTCGCTAACGCGCACTCGCGCCGGCCTTTGCCGGCCGCACGCAACCTGCATTTCACCAGCCCCGGTTGCAGCCCGAGCAATTGACGTCCGCTCACAACGAGCGCCCGGGTGCCGGTTCGGTTTACGCTCGCACGGATGGCCTCGCGATCCCGCCGACGATTCCTGCACGCCTCGATGACGACGGCCGCTGGCCTGGTCCTGCCGACGTGGAGCGCAGCGCGCGCGCCCGCCATCGTCACCGCTGAGAGCGAACGGCCCGGGGCGCTGCAGGGGCTTCAGTTCGGCGATCCGAAAGACGATGCGGTCGTCGTCTGGAGCCGCAGCGACCGGCCGGCACGGATGCACGTGGAATGGGCGTACGACGCCCGCTTCACGAACGCGCAGCGCATCATCGGGCCACACGCGCTCGAGCCGACCGACTTCACGGTGCGCCAGGACCTGTCCGGCCTCGAACCCGGCCGGGAGGTCTTCGTGCGCGTCACCTTCGAGGGCCTCGGCAACGATCGCGCGCGCAGCGAACCGGTAAGCGGTAGGTTCATCGTTCCACCGGGCGGTCGTGCCACGGAGCCGGGCACGCGTGGAGCCGGGACCGCGACGGGTGACGTGCGGTTCCTGTGGGGCGCCGACACGGCCGGCCAGGGCTGGGGCATCAACCCGGCGTTCGGCGGCATGAAGATCTACGAGGCGATGCGGCAGCGTCGGCCGCACTTCTTCGTCCATTGCGGCGACACGATCTACGCCGACAGCCCGATCAGCGAGACGGTCACGGCCGAGGGTGGACGCACATGGACGAACGTCGTCACGCCGGAGGTCGCGAAGGTCGCCGAGACGCTCGACGAGTTCCGCGGCCGCTACCGCTACAACCTGCTCGACGCGCACGTGCGGCGCTTCAATGCCGAGATCCCGCAGATCTGGCAGTGGGACGATCACGAGATCGTCAACAACTGGTCCGATGCGACCAGCCTGCTCGCCGACGCGCGCTTCACCGAGAAACAGGTGCCGCTGCTGGTCGCGCGGGGCACGCGGGCGTTCCTCGAGTACGCGCCGATGCGGCCCTTCGACGCCCGCGAGGCGCAGCGCGTCTACCGCCGGTTCTCCTACGGACCGCACCTCGATCTCTTCGTCGCCGACATGCGGTCGTATCGCGGCCCCAACACCGCGAACCTGCAGACGGCGCCGGGCGCCGACACGGCCCTGTTCGGCCGTGAGCAACTGGACTGGCTGAAGGTCGGCCTGCAACGGTCACGCGCGACGTGGAAGGTCGTGGCCACCGGCATGCCGCTTGGCCTGCAGGTCGGCGACGGCCGGCTCGACACCGGGGAGGCGCGCTGGGAAGGGGTGGCCAACGCGGACGCGGCCGCACCGCGCGGACGTGAGCTCGAGCTCGCGGAACTCCTGAGCCACCTGCGGCGCCAACAGGTGCGCAACGTCGTGTGGCTCACCGGCGACGTGCACTACTGCGCCGCGCACTACTACGATCCCGCGCGGGCGGGCTTCCGCGACTTCGACGGCTTCTGGGAGTTCGTGGCCGGGCCGCTCAACGCGGGCAGCTTCGGGCCGAACGCGCTCGACGCCACGTTCGGGCCGCAGGTGGTGTTCTCGAAGGCACCGCCGACCGGCCAGGTGAACCTGTCGCCGTACGCGGGGCTGCAATTCTTCGGCGAGGTCCAGGTGTCGGCCGCATCCGGCGAGATGACCGTGGAGCTCCGGGACATCAGCGGTGCGTCGGTGTTCAGCAGGCAACTGATCCCGTTCCCCTCGCAACGCTGAGTGCGATCATCGACAGGGGCTTGACGACGGCGAGCGGCCACCCGCTCCTGATGTTCGCGTGTGTGAAGCTGGCAGGAAGAGGGAGCGTGGCTGGATGGCGTTGAAGAAGATCGGTTTCCTGTCGTTCGGTCATTGGGCGCCGACACCGCAGTCGCAGGTCCGCACGGCCGCCGACGCGCTGCGGCAGTCGATCGAACTCGCGGTCGCGGCGGAGGAACTCGGTGCCGACGGCGCGTACTTCCGCGTCCACCACTTCGCGCGGCAGCTCGCGTCCCCCTTTCCGCTTCTGGCGGCCATTGGCGCGCGCACCCACCGGATCGAGATCGGCACGGCGGTGATCGACATGCGCTACGAGAACCCGCTGTACATGGCCGAGGAGGCCGGGGCGGCCGATCTCATCGCCGGTGGCCGACTGCAGGTCGGCATCAGTCGCGGGTCGCCCGAGCAGGTGATCGACGGCTGGCGGTATTTCGGCTACCTGCCCGTGGAGGGCGAGTCGGACGCCGACATGGCACGACGGCACGCGCGCGTCTTTCTCGACACGATCGACGGACAGGGCTTCGCCGAACCCAACCCGCGCCCCATGTTCCCGAACCCTCCCGGGCTCCTTCGGCTGGAACCTCACTCGGAGGGGCTGCGCGAACGCATCTGGTGGGGCTCCAGCTCCAACGCGACCGCCAGGTGGGCGGCCACGCTCGGCCTGCACCTCCAGAGTTCGACCCTGAAGGAGGACGAGAGCGGCGAACCACTCCATGTGCAGCAGCGCAGGCAGATCGAGGCGTACCGGGACGCGTGGAAGGAGGCCGGGCACGAGCGCGAGCCGCGCGTCTCCGTCAGCCGCAGCATCTTCGCGATCGTCGACGACCGCGACCGCCTTTACTTCGGACGCGACGCCCAGGACCGGGACCGCGTCGGCTTCATAGACGAGAACACGCGAGCCATCTTCGGCCGTCACTACGCCGACGAGCCCGACGTGCTGGTCAGGCATCTGCGCGGGGACGAAGCGATTGCCGCCGCCGACACGCTGCTCCTGACCGTTCCGAACCAGCTGGGCGTCGAGTACAACACCCATGTCATCGAAAGCATCCTGAAGTTCGTGGCGCCAGAGCTCGGGTGGCGCTGAAGCGCAGCGGTATGCCGCGGCGGCTCGTGGGGCTGGTGGCCTCCCCATCGCTTTGCGAAACCAAGTCTTACTGCGTCTCGGTAGCGGCTTCCGGCACCAGGGCCGGCGCAACGAGTGGTGGTACCGGGAGTGGGGATCGAACCCACACGCTCCTCACGGAGCCCGGGATTTTAAGTCCCCTGCGCCCCAGGCGGATCGCAAGTTTTCCTAATGATTTCTCATCCTGAGTCGTCCCGAGAGTGCCAGAGACCGCCCCTAGTGGTTAGCGCAATTGTTAGCGGTGTTGTAACCACTTACTAACCTGTTTGGTTTAGCCGAGCAGGCCCGCCACCGCGCCCAGAGGCACGCTTCAGG
>JAEYZV010000429.1 GCA_023427865.1 Acidobacteriota bacterium | reverse complement strand
GGATCAGGTCGGCGAGCGCTTCGAGCATGTGGCGTACAGCCTACTCGGGATTCGGGATTGGGGATTCGGGTAGCGGTTGGCGGGTAGCGGGTAGCGGGTATCGGGTATCGCGTAGCGGGTATCGGATGTCGGGGTGGATCGTGGACTGGCGATTCGGGAATCGGGAGAGTTCCGGTGTCCGTCGCTCAGATGTTGCTTCGGCTCTGGCAGCCGTCGACGGTGATGCACGCGCCGCTGATCCAGCTCGCACGCGACGAGGCGAGGAAAGCGACGACGTCGCCGACCTCCTCGGCACGGCCGAACCGGCCGAACGGGAGCTCGCGCTCGACGAAGCGGGCCATGCCTTCGGGGTCTGCCTGCTGGCGCTGATGCCACGATCCGCCCTCGAACAGGATCGAGCCAGGCGCGACCGAGTTCACGCGGATGTTCGACGCGGCCAACTGCTGCGCGAGCGCCTTGCCGAGGCTGATCTCGGCGGCCTTCACGGCGTTGTAGGTCATGCGGCCGCCGGACTCGCGCCCCCAGATGGACGCGATCAGGAGGATCACGCCGCCGCCGCGCTGCTGCATGTGCGGCACCACGAGCCGCGAGGCACGAATCGCCGGATACAACGTCTGGTCGAACGCCTGCTGCCACACATCGTCGGGCGTGTCCATGAGTCCGCCGCCCTTGCCGAGGCCCACGTTGTTGACGAGGACGTCGACGCCACCGAAGCGCGTGACCGCCTCGTCCACGAGGCGGCGCAGGTCCTTCTCGCGCGACACGTCGGCTTCCACCGCGAGCACGCGTGCGGCATCGCCGCCGACCTCCGCCAGCTGCGCGGCTGCGCTATCGAGAGTCCGAGGCGTACGGCCGCAGATGACGACGTGAGCGCCCTCGGCCGCGAGGGCACGCGCCGATGCGAATCCGAGTCCACGGCTGCCGCCGGTGATGACGGCGACCTTGCCTGCGAGTCCGAGATCCACTAGCGCGGGCCTCCGTCGGTGAGGTCGTTGAGGCGCCAGTCGTACTCGCGGTACGCCAGCGTGAACGTGTTGCCCTTGATGGCTCGCGCCTCGCTCGGGAGCACGTGCGGCAGCACCATGTGCAGCACAGCGAGCTCGATGGGGCTCCGCTGCGGGAACGACGCCGGGTCGCCGGCGAACGCACGCGTGAACTCGGCCTGCCGCCAACCGAAGATCGGCGAGATCTCGATGCGATCGGCCGCGGGGTCGTACCGGAAGCACTCGTTGCGCGTCACGCACTCGGCGGCGACCGACGCGAGTTGCTGCTCGAGCCGTGCCGCGGTGAACGCCTCGCTGCGGAGTCGACCGCCGCCGATCGAGCCGCGCCCGAGCGCGAAGTACATGCGCGGATCGTCGAAGGTCGGGAGCACCTGCTTCTCGATGTCCTCGAGCGCCATCACACGTCCGCCGACGCGGTGTCGCTTCGCCGTGAACGCGCCGGGCACCTGCATGATGCTGTCCGACGGATACTGCGACGACCTGCCACGCACCGGATACGCGTTGACGACCGTCCGCAGCACGAGCGCGTTGTAGGCGTTCAACCAGAACGCGGCCTGCTCGTTCCGTGACCACGCCTCGAAGGCGGCGGCGGGCACGTCGAGGTTGCTGACGTAGGCATCGAGACGGCCCCTTTCGCTGCGCAGGGCGCGGTAGTAGACGAGCCCCTCGCGCACGTACGTGTCGAGGATGACATCGAGCGACCGATGCATGCCCACGTCCGGCGGACTGACCGTCTGTGCGGCCGTCGGACGTCCGGCCAGCGGCGCGATCAGCACGGCGACGGCCGTCACAGCCAAAACGAGGCGAAGGACACGAAGAACCATGGCGGAAGTCACTCTAACACTCGTCAGCAAATACGCACGCGTCGCCGCAGGACGGCGCCCTGCGATGGCAGGGCGCGTGCTCGAACGCGCTGGGCGAAGGTCGCGTGCCGTGTCACCGTATCCCCTGCAGCCACCGGTGCAGCACGGCATCGAAGGCGCGGGGTCGTTCGAGGTTGGCAAGGTGGCCGGCACGCGGAATCGGCGCGTACTGCGCGCCGGGAATGCCGTCGGCGATGACGCGTGCGACGTCCGGAGGCGTGAGCGTGTCCTCTTCACCCACGACGACGAGCGCCGGGCAGGTGATCGTGCCCAGGTCCGGACGGCTGTCGGGTCGCGTCCGCAAGGCCTCGAGCGCATCGGCCACGCCGTCGGCCGGCGCTTCGAGCGCCCACTCGCGCACCTCCCGGGCCAGGTGCGGCTCATCGGTCTGGGTCGTCGCGCCGAGCAACCCCGGGAGCATGGCGTCGATCACCGCGGCCGTGCCCTCCGAGATGGCACGGGCCTGCATGGCAACGCGACGCGCCTGTGCCTCGGCCGTATCGGCTTCGGCGCGGGTGTCGGCCAGCACGAGCGCCCGGACCGCGGCAGGCCGCTGCCTCCAGACCTCGAAGGCGACGTAGCCACCCATGGACACGCCGGCGAGCACCACGGGCGGCAGGCCGAGGTCGTCGATGAGCGCCAGGACGTCGGCGGCGTGGTCACGGACGTGGCGAGCCGGTGTCGTACCGCGCGGCGACCGACCGAGTCCGCGGAAATCCGGCGCCACGGCGCGCCAGCCCTCGGGCAACTGCGTGAATTGCGGCGTCCACATGCGAGCACTGAGCGGGAAGGCGTGCAGCAGCAGCAGGGGCGATCCGGCGCCGGCCTCGGTCACCGCGACGGCCCCCGTACCGAGCGTCACATCGCGCGTCTGCATGGGGGACATTATGCGGGACTCGGGATTCGGGACTCGGGAGTCGGG
>JAEYZV010000428.1 GCA_023427865.1 Acidobacteriota bacterium | reverse complement strand
GCTACCAGGCGCGCGTGCGCGCCGCCGCGGGCCCGGATGTCCGCTTTCCCGGCGCGATCTACGACGAGGCCGTGGTGCAGGCACTGCGGCACCACGCGCGGCTGTACGTCCACGGACACACCGTCGGCGGAACGAACCCGTCGCTCGTGGAAGCGCTCGGTGCCGGGTCGCCGGTGCTCGCGCACGACAACGTGTTCAACAGGTGGGTGGCGGGCGAGGATGCGCGGTACTTCGCGTCTGCGGAGGACTGCACGCGCGCGCTGTCGGTGCTGGACGACGATGCCGCGCTCGAGCGGATGCGGCAGGCGAGCTACGCGCGGCACGCAGAGGCGTTCACGTGGGAGCGCGTGCTGCCCGCGTACGAGGCGGTGCTGCTGCGCGCAGCGGCGAAGCGCTGAGAATTGCAGAATTGGAGAAGTTCAGAATTGCATGGCCTTCAGTAATGCCTCGAAGGTTGGCGGCGACGAGGCAATTCCGAAATTCTGAAATTCTGAAATTCTGCAATTCGTTCAGCGTCTCTCCACGCGTTCCTTCACCGCCGCACGGGTCTCGCGATCGGTCTCGCGGCGCTTTATGGTCTCGCGTTTGTCGTGCGCCTTCTTGCCGCGTGCGAGCGCGAGGTTGATCTTCACGCGCCCGTTCTTCAGGTACATGCGCGTCGGGACGAGCGTCAGCCCCTTCTCCACCGTTCTGCCAATCAGCTTGCGGATCTCCGCACGGTTGAGCAGCAGCTTGCGGCGGCGCAGCGCCTCGTGCTCGGCATACCCGCGATGGCTGTAGGGGCTGATGTGGATGTTGTAGACCCACACCTCGCTGCCCTCGACGCGCGCGTAGCTGTCGCGCAGGTTGACGCGGCCCTCGCGAATCGCCTTCACCTCCGTGCCGAGCAGCACGACACCGGCCTCGTACTGCTCGAGGAACTCGAAGTCGAACCCGGCCTTGCGGTTGTCGGCGAGCAGGCGCGGCGCCTTCTCCGCAGACCTGGCGGGAGCGGACTTGGGCGAGGAGGTCGGATGGGAGGACATGACGACAGGTAACAGGAGAACAGGTACCAGATAACAGGGGGCCAGGAACAGGGCAACAGGGGAGCAGGTGCGCCCGTCCCGGCCGGCTTTGAAAGCCGGCCCTACCTGATCGCCGCTCTCGCCTGCGCCAGCCGCGCGGCCAGCGTGACGGCGCTCACCATGCTCGAGGCGTCGGCCGTGCCCTGCCGCGCGATGTCGAACGCCGTGCCGTGGTCGACCGACGTGCGGACGATGGGCAGCCCCAGCGTGACGTTGACCGACTGCCCGAACGCGAGCAGCTTGACGGGGATCAGGCCCTGGTCATGGTAGCAGGCCACCACGACGTCGAAGGCGCCGCGAACCGCCCGCAGGAACACCGTGTCCCCCGGAAACGGCCCCTGGACATCGATGCCGCGGCCGCGGCACGCCTCGACCGCCGGCCGCAGGACCTGGTCGTCCTCATGCCCCATGAGACCGTGCTCGCCGGCATGCGGGTTCAGGCCGGCAAGCCCGATCCGCGGCGACCGGTAGCCGAAATCGGGCAGGCTGCGCGCCGTCAGCGAGACGATCTCCTCGACGAGCGGTTGCGTGAGCAGGCGCGGCACCTCGGCGAGCGGCACGTGCACGGTCGCGAGCACCACCCGCAGCGGTTCCGAATGGAACATCATCGCGACCTGCCCGCTGCCCGTGAGCGCCCCGAGCAGGTCCGTGTGCCCCTTCCACGGCAGGCCGCTCGCAGCGAACGCCTCCTTGTGCACCGGCCCCGTGGCGATGGCCTGCACCACGCCCGCCTGTGCATCCCGCACGGCCGCGACGACCGCGTCGTACGAGGCGCGGCCGGCAGCTGCCGACACCTCGCCGGCCGGATAGGCCGCGAGCGCCTCGGCCGTGTGCGGACCGTAGAGGACGGGCTCGCACACCGCGCGGACTTCGCGCGATTGCGCCGCCGCGACGGCGATTTCGGGGCCGATGCCCGCCGGATCCCCCACCGTGATGGCGACCCGCGGCAGCGATTCCGTGCGTCGCCGACTCATGCCCGGTCGTCCCGTTGCGTTTCTAGGAGAGCTGCCGGCATGGCCTTCATCTCCCGCACGAGCACTCGTCGGCGCCGCACGCCCCGTCGCCGCCGCAGTTCCCGCCGCACGACCCCTCCTGCGCGCAGCCGGCATGCCGTTCGCCCTTCGCGTTCGGCAACTCGTAACGGAGGCAGCACTTCAGGCGCCCGCACACGCCGGCGAGCTTCGAGGGGCTCAGGCTCAACCCCTGCTGCTTGGCCATCCGGATCGAGACGGGCTCGAACGACGTGAGCCACGTCGTGCAGCAGAGCGGACGTCCGCAGGGACCGTAACCGCCAAGCAGTCGCGCCTCGTCTCGAACGCCGATCTGGCGCATCTCGATCCGCATGTGGAAGGCTGCGGCCAGGTCGCGGACGAGTTCGCGGAAGTCCACACGGTGCTCCGCCGTGTAGTAGAAGAGCAGCCTCGATCCGTCGAATGCGTGCTCCACGCGGGTCAGCTTCATCGGCAGACCGCGCTCGCGGATCTTCATCTGGCAGAAC
>JAEYZV010000424.1 GCA_023427865.1 Acidobacteriota bacterium | reverse complement strand
CTCAACGCCAGTTGGATCGCATCGCGCGGGAACTCAATACCCGACCGCGCTTGACGTTAGGCTTCAAGACACCAGCGGAGACGCTGGCCGCTGCTGTTGCGTCGACCGCCTGAATTCGCCATTTCAGAATTTCATGGACACCGCCAGCCTGCGATGCGTCACCCGCGAACCTTCGATGCACGACTGAAGACGGGGAGACTTTCGGAATTGCCGAATTTCGGAATTCAGGATTGCACCGGCACCGCGAGCCTGCGATGCGCCACCCGCGAACCTTCGATGCACGACTGAAGACGGGAAGATTTTCGGAATTGCAGAATTTCTGAATTGCAGAATTGCATCGGCATCGCCTACCCGCGATGCGTCACCGGGATCCTTCGATGCACGACTGAAGACGGTGCAGTTCCGCAGTTCCGCAATTCCGCAACTCTGTAATTCTTGAAATTCTGCAATTCTGCAATTCTGCAATTCTGCAATTCCCAGGAGCCCCCATGCACCGTCGTGATTTCATCCGTTCGACCGTGATCGCCGGCGCGGCAGGTATCGCGGCGGGATCGGCCCGTGCCGCGACGAGGACAGGGGGAGCCACGCAGGTGCCCGCCTCCGATCGGCTCCGGCTCGGGTTCATCGGCACCGGTGCGCGCGCCCACCAGTTGATCGACGCCTGCCTCGCGCTGCCAGGGCTCGAGGTCGTGTCGCTCTGCGACGCCTACACCGGCCGCGCCGAGCGCGCGCGCCAGCGCAGCGGCGGCAAGGCGGCGATCGTCGCCGACTACCGCGCCGTGCTCGACGACCGCAATGTGGACGCCGTGTTCATCGTCTCGCCCGATCACTGGCACAAGACGATGACGCTGGCGGCACTGGACGCCGGCAAGGACGTGTACCTCGAAAAGCCGATGACGTACGCGCTCGACGAGGGCCCGGCGATCATCGCCGCCGTCGATCGCAGCAAGCGCGTCCTGCAGGTGGGCAGCCAGGGCCCCAGTTCCGCCCAGGAACGCACCGCGCGCGAAATCGTCGAGAGCGGACGTCTCGGGCAGATCACGCTCGTGCGCGCCGCGTTCAACCGCAACACCCCGGGCGGGGCGTGGCTGTACCCGATCCCGCCCGATGCCAACGAGCGGACGGTCGACTGGGGTCAGTTCCTCGGGCCGGCGCCGAAGCGTCCGTTCAGCCTCGAGCGGTTCTTCCGGTGGCGCTGTTACTGGGACTATTCGGGCGGTCTGGCCACCGACCTGTTCGTGCACCTGGCGACGACGATCCACCATGTGCTCGGCGTGGACGCACCTTCGCAGGTCATCGCGTCTGGCGCGACGCATCGCTGGAAGGACACCCACGAGGTGCCCGACACGATCGATGCGGTGCTCACCTATCCGCAGGGATTCACCGTCACGCTCGGCTGCACGCTGAACAGCACCGGCGGCGAGCAGGGCGTGCACATCCACGGCACGAAGGGCACGCTGCACCTGGTGGACGGGCAACTCCATCTCTCGAACGAACAGCCGGGCGACGACAACCGCTGGGTGGTGCGATCGTGGCCCGAGGCGCTCGAGCGCGCGTATTACGCCGACCCGAAGGTGCAGGAACGCGAGAGCCCGTTCCTGCAGCCGCAGCAGACGCTGCCGGCCGGGGAGCGCTGGCGGATCCGAGGCGAAGGCGAAGACGTCGCGCACGTGCGGACCTTCGTCGAGGCGGTCAGGTCACGACGCCAGCCGCTCGAGGACGCGCGCTTCGGCCACCGTGCCGCCGCCTGCGCACACATGGTGAACACGTCGATTCGGGAAGGCCGGGCGGTGAAGTGGAGCGATGGGTAGCTCGAATTGCAGAGTTTCAGAATTTCAGAATTTCAGGAGATTCGTCGGCACCGCCAACCTCCGTGGCGTTGCCAGAGGCGAGATAATTCTGAAATTCCTGCAATTCTGAACTTCCGTCAGAGCAGACGCCTCGCCAGCACGCCCCACATGGCGTACGCGAGGCGCCGACGCTGGTGACGCGCGATCGCGCCGTTCCAGAACGGGCCCTGCACCACCTCGACGCCCGGGGGCATGTCGCCGAGAGGCAGCGGGTGCTTGTGCTCGGCGGCGTAGCGTTCGAGCACGTCGGTCGGCGGGCGTGACGCGTTGAACAGCACGGTGTCCACCGGACGGCCGATGGCGTCGCCGATCCGGCGCACCGCATCGGCGGCCGTGAACTGGCACATGCCGCGCCCCTCGGTGAGCAGGTTGGCGACGAGCACCACCGGGCCCTGCACCCGCGCCACGGCCTCGCGCACGCCCTCGACGAGCAGGGGCGGCACCAGGCTCGTATAGAAACTGCCCGGCCCGATCACGACCGCATCGGCGCGGCCGAGCGCATCGCGCGCCGCCGGGTGGATCGTGACGGCCGGCGAGAGCCAGATGCGGCGGATGAATCGCCCCTCGGCCTGCAGCGCGTCCACTTCCACTTCCCCGCTCGTGGTCGAACCGTCGTCGTACTCGGCGCAGACGCTGGCGCGCTCCGTGCTGATCGGCCACACGTAGCCGCGGCACCCCAGCACCGCGCGCAGGCCGTCGACCGCCGCCTGGAAGTCGCCGCTGAACTGCTCCATCATCGAGAGCAGCAGGTTGCCGCCGGTGTGTCCCCCGAGGCGCCGGTGTTCGAGGGTCGGCAGGCGCGTCAGCAGGACGCGGCGCGCCTCGCCTTAGTCGCGCGCCAGAGCCAGCGCACATTTCAGGACGTCGCCCGGCGGCAGCACGCCGAGTTCGTCGCGGAGCACGCCCGAACTGCCGCCGCTGTCGAACATCGTGACGATCGCGTGCAGTTGCAGCCAGGGATTGGCTTTCAGGCCGCCCAGCAGGCTCGGCAATCCCGTGCCGCCGCCAAGGCAGCCCACATGCAGCTCACGCAAACGCACGCGTCAGATTGTGACACGGGCCGAACACGGGGTCGGGATTCGGGATTGGGGATCGGTTGCGAACCAAGGCCCGGGATGTCCGCGAGCCTGCCAGCCTGAAGCCGGCGCCGGTCTTCTTCCACGTTCGCCGCTCGACGTTCTTCGCCATCCGGCGTTCGCGGTCCCGCTCCCCGCTCCCGCTACCCGATACCCGCTAAGATCCCCCCATGACGGCGCTGCAGGCAGCAGGCACGCTGGCCGACGATCTCGCCAGCCATTTCGGGGCACGGCTCGGGGCCGTGCTCGTCTACGGCACGCACGCGCGGCCGCATCCGCGGGCGGTGAAGGCGCCCGTCCAGACGCTCGCGCTCGTCGATCGGGTCGATTACAACGACCTGGCCGCCGCGGCCGAGCGCGCGGCGGTCTGGCAGGCCCGCGGCCTGGACATGCCCCTGCTCCTGCCGGAGGTGGAGTTCCGCCGCAGCCTCGACGCGTTTCCCCTCGAGTACGGCGACATCATCGCGCACCACATCGTGCTTCGCGGAGAGGACCCGTTTGCAGGGCTCGCCGTGGCTGCCGAGGACCTGCGCCGCGCCTGCGAGGTGAAGATCCGCGCGCACGCCATCCACCTGCGGGAAGGCTTCCTGCTGGCAGGCCAGCGGCCTCGTGACGTGGCCGATCTGATCGTCGCGTCGGCGGGGCCCTTCGCCTCGTTGCTCGAGACGTTCGCGCGCATGACCGGGGCCGCGCCGCAGAGTCCGCCGGATGCGGTGGCCGCGCACGTCGGGCGCGTGTCCGGGCTCGATGCCGCCCTCATTGCACGGCTGCTCCGGCTCGAGGAAGACCACGCGCTCGACCCCGGTGATGCCGTGCAGCTCTACCCGCCCTACCTGGACCTCGTGCAGTCCCTCGTGCAGGTCATCGACGCGTGGCACGTCGAGGGCGACCGGGCGTGACCGCACGGCACGGGATTGCGCGCGCGTCACTGTCGGCGGCGGTCGTGCTCGCCGCGGTCTGCCTGCTCGCGCCTGGCGCAGCCGCCCAGGAGGCGCTGCCGACCCTCACCGAGCCGGTCAACGACTTCGCCAAGGTCATCGATCCGGCGAGCACGCAGCGGCTCGACGACCTGATCC
>JAEYZV010000398.1 GCA_023427865.1 Acidobacteriota bacterium | reverse complement strand
GCTGAACACGCTGAACAGCTGACCCAGTTCCTTGGCCACGAGGTGACGTGAAGGCATGGCGAAATGAAGGCATAGATGCAGACGTGTGCATGTATGCCTCTCTGCGCAGCCTAGCGGCGCTCCGTGCGGAGTGTCAATGTGGACAGCACGAACGCCTGCATCCCCTGAGGTCGGCGCGCAAGCGACGGATCGCTGGTGGCGCGATCCGGTCGCGCTCACCTGATCGATTGGAACGTCTAAGGCAGCGGATCGATTGCGCTTGACATTAATATGCAAATGTTTGCATATAACCGTGCGTGCATATTACCTCGCAGGCCGCCCCACCGGTGTCGCTCCGCTTCGATCCCGCTGCCTGGCGTGCCCTGGCGCGCTGGATGCTCGCCGTCCATCGCGCCGACGCTCAGCCCGACGAAGTCGACGCCGCGATCCGACGCCTCGAAACGCGTTCAGCCGAGCGTGGCGCCGACCAGCTGATCTGGCTCGCCCAGCAGATTGGTCTCGACGCCATCGTCGTGGATCGGCCGCTGGATGAGGTCGTGCGCGACGCCGACCCATCCCGCCCCTGGCTGACGTTCGGGCTACGGGAAGACCGCCGGTCGGCCGTGGCTGTGCTCGGCGCCCGTCGCGGCCGTGTCACCGTGGTCGATCCGATGGCCTCGCCGCGGCCACGCATCGTCGCGCTTCACGATCTCGCCCACCAGCTCGGTCTGCCGGACGCCAGCGCCCACGTCCCGTGGATACTCGCCGAATCCGTGGCGCCACTGGCCGCCATGCGCTCGCGTGCGGGCGCGCCGATGACGCCCATCGCGCGTGTGCGCGCCATGCTCGTCGATGAACGCCAGACGCTCTGGGTCGCCGTCGTCTACTCGGTGGTCATCGGGTTGCTGTCGCTGGTCGTGCCGGTCGCGGTTCAGTCGCTGGTGAACACGATTGCGTTCGGGTCGGCGACGCAGCCCCTGGTCGTGCTGACGCTGCTGGTGGCGGTCGGCCTCGGGTTCTCCACCGCGCTCAATGCGCTGCGGGCCACCGCCGTCGAGATCATCCAGCGCAGCCTGTTTGCACGCACCGCGATCGACGTGACGCACCGCCTGCTGCGCGTGCGCGCGGATGCATTCGATCGGTATCACGGTCCTGAGCTGGTGAACCGGTTCTTCGACGTGGTCACCGTGCAGAAGTCGGCATCGTTGCTGCTCATCGACGGGCTCAACATCGTGATGCAGACCGTGATCGGGATGCTGCTTCTGGCCCTGTACCATCCCTGGTTGCTCGCCTTCGACGTCCTGCTCGTCGCGGCCATGCTCATCATCGTGTTCGTGCTGGGACGCGGCGCGATCCACACGAGCATCGGCGAGTCGAAGGCCAAGTACGCACTCGAGGCGTGGCTCGAGCAGATCGCGTCACACCTGGTCACCTTCAAGTCCAAGGGCGGGCCCGAGTACGCGACGCGCCGCTCGCAGGCGCTGCTGGAGGAATACCTCGCCTACCGCTCGAAGCATTTCCGCATTCTGCTGCGGCAAATCGTCGGCTCCTTCGCGCTGCAGGCCATTGCGAGCTCGGCCCTGCTCGGCATCGGCGGCTGGCTGGTCATCGAGCGTCAGCTCACGCTCGGTCAGTTGGTCGCGAGCGAACTGATCGTCGCCCTGATGGTCAGCGCGTTCACCAAGTTCGGCAAGCAGCTCGAGGTCTTCTACGATCTGGTGGCCGCCATCGACAAGCTCGGCGCGCTGGTGGACCTGCCGCTCGAGCGGGCAGGCGGCGAGGCCACGCTGACGTCAACCGCGCCTGCGGCGGTGGCACTGCGAGGCGTGCAGGTCTGTTACGCGGGCAGCGATGTTCCCGCGCTGGACGTCTCGGCGCTCGAGATCGAGGCGGGAGAGCGGTTGGGTGTCTCGGGACCCGTCGGATCTGGCAAGAGCACGCTGGCCGACGTGCTGTTCGGACTGCGCGCGCCCGATCGCGGCACGCTCCTCGTCGACGGGCACGACGTCCGCGACATCCCGCTCGCCGACCTGCGGCAGTGCGTTGCGCTGGTGCGCAGCGTGGAGGTGTTTCCGGGCAGCGTGATCGACAACGTGCGGCTCGGACGTGAGGACTTGAGCCTGGCCGACGTCAACGAAGCGCTGCGCCGCGTCGGGCTGCTCGACGAGTTGCTGGCGCTGCCCGAGGGACTCTCCACGAGGCTGCACCCCAACGGACGCCCCCTGTCGTCCCGTCAGGCCTGGCGGCTCATGCTCGCCCGCGCCATCGTCAGCCAGCCGCGGCTGCTCGTGGTCGACAACGTCCTCGATCACACCGACTACTCGGAGCGCGAGCAGTTCCTGCCGCTGCTCTTCGGCGACGACGCGCCATGGACGCTCGTGTGCATCACCGCCGAGGAGGACCTGCTGTCGCGCTGCTCGCGTGTGGTGAGGCTGGAAGGAGGGCAGCTGCAGGACGCGGCCCGGGCGGCCACGGAGGTGAAGGCATGACGTCGCGCACCGCGTCGGCACAGTGGCGAAGCGAGAGCCGCGTCGTACTGGAGGCGCTGCAGGCGCCGCGGGCGTCCCGGCTGCTCGCGCGGCTGCTGCTGATTCTCGTGAGTGCATCCGCAGTCGTGCTGGCGGTGACGCCCTGGCAGCAGAACATCGCCGGGACCGGCCGGGTCATCGCCTACAGCCCGGAGGAACGGCCCCAGAACGTGCAGGCGCCGATCGACGGCCGGATCGCGCGGTGGCACGTGGTCGAAGGCTCGCGCGTGGCCAGGGGCGCACCACTGGTCGACCTGACCGACAACGACGCATCCATCATGGAGCGGCTCACCGAGGAGCGCGAAGCCCTGGTGCGCAGCATCGCCGAGACCGAACGGCGCCTGGCGGCGATCGAGGATCGCGTCGGCGGACTGCGGGACACGCGCACGACAGGCGTCGAGGCGGCCGAACTGCGCGTGCGCATGGCGCACGAGCGGGTGGCGGCGACCGAGCGCGCGTTGTCGGCCGCGCAGGCGGCCAGGCTGACTGCCGATGTGAACCTGGAGCGGCAACTCGCGCTCGCGAAGAAGGGGCTGGCCTCCCAGCGCGTCGTCGAACTCGCCCAGCTGGAGGCCGCCCAGCGTGCCGCAGATGTCGATCGCTCGGTGGCCGCGCTGAATGCGGCGCGCGCCGAGCAGAGTTCCCTCGATCACGAGCGGCTGCGCACCGACGCCGATGCCGGTACCCGGATCGACGAGGCGTGGGCCG
Organism: Acidobacteriota bacterium; assembly: GCA_023427865.1. Classification (GTDB taxonomy): domain Bacteria; phylum Acidobacteriota; class Vicinamibacteria; order Vicinamibacterales; family Vicinamibacteraceae; genus Luteitalea. The sequence goes on along the minus strand of JAEYZV010000398.1, from coordinate 3,983 downwards.
CGCATGCCGCGGCGGCGAGCGACCTGGCCAAGACGCGCGCCGAGTTGACGCGACTGGACGGACGCGTCGCGCGCCAGGCCACGCAGAAGGTCACGGCTCCGGTCGATGGGACCGTCTGGCGCGTCATCGCGCGTCAGAACGGCGAGTTCCTCAAGGCCGGCGCCACACTCGTGGTGATCGTGCCCGACACGACGCGCAGGGTGGTGGAACTGTTCCTCGATGGCAACGACGTGCCGATGGTGAGCCCCGGCCGGCCTGTACGCCTTCAGTTCGAGGGCTGGCCGGCGCTCCAGTTCAGTGGCTGGCCATCGGTGGCCGTCGGGACGTTCGGCGGTCGTGTGCTGCTCGTGGACGCGACCGACGACGGGACGGGCAAGTTCCGGGTGCTGGTGGAACCGGACCCGACAGTCGAGCCATGGCCTTCGGCGCAGTACCTCCGTCAGGGCGTCCGCGCCAACGGGTGGGTGCTGCTGGATGTGGTCTCGCTCGGTTACGAGCTGTGGCGCCAGTTCAACGGCTTCCCTCCGGTCGTCGCGCTCACGCCTCCCGGTACCGAGAAGGACCCCGCCGCAGACGTCGTGAAGGTGAGGGGCGCCAAGTGATGAGGCGTTCGCTCCTGACCACCACGGTCGTATGGATCTGCCTGGCCGGCGTACCGCTCGGGGCACAGACACCGCTGACCGTGGACGACGTCCTTCTCGCGGTGGATCGAGCCTTCCCCCTGCTCGACGCCGCTCGCCAGGAGCAGGAGGCCGCGGCGGGCGATGCCACGGCAGCCCGCGGCGCCTTCGATCTCCGCCTGCAGGCGACCGCAGAGACCCTGCACGGCGAGGTCTACGACAACGAACGCGTCGCGGTGAGCCTCACCCAGCCGCTGACCTTTGCCGGTGCCAGCGTGTTCGGCGGATACCGCCTCGGTCGCGGGAGCTTCGCGGCCTACGACGGCAAGGCGCAGACGCTTGCGGACGGCGAATGGCAGGGAGGCGTTTCGTTGCCGTTGTTGCGCAACCGGGCGCTGGACAGCCGGCGGGCCGCGCTCGAGCGCACCGAACTGGGCCTGCAGCTGGCCGAGCAACGTGCGGCCGCGTCCCGCCTGCGCTTCCTCGGCGAGGCGGCATTGAGATACTGGGACTGGGCTGCCGCAGGACGACAACAGGCCGTGGCGGTTCAGCTGCTGGAGATTGCCGAAGATCGCGACCGTGATCTCGCTGATGCCATCGCACTGGGCTCGGTCGCCCCCGTCGAGCGGCTCGACAACCGGCGCGCCATCCTGCAGCGGCAGAGCGGCCTGGTCGCAGCGCGCCGCTACACCGAACGACACGCCATCGGCATCTCCCTGTATCACCGGCACGCAGACGGCTCCCCGCGCAGGCCGGCCGAATCGGAGCTGCCCGACACCCTGCCGCCGGTCCCGGAGGCACTCACGCCGGCCGAAGTCGAGGCCGACATCGCGCACGCCGTCGTCCATCGGCCCGACGTGCGAGCGCTCGACGTGAGCCGGCGCCAGCAGGAGATCGCCCTCGACCTGGCGCGCAACGAGTTGCTGCCGGTGTTGGACGTGTTTGCCGAAGTGTCGCGTGACAGTGGCGGGGGCCCGTCGAGCCTGCGTGGGACGGTGCTGGACGCTGGCGGCACGTTCACCCTGCCCGTTCAACGACGACAGGCCCGAGGACTGCAGCGCACGGCGCTCGCGAACCTGACGCGGCTCGACGCCGAACTCCGCTTCGCGCGGGACCGGGTGCGCACGGAGATCCTCGATTCGGCCAGCGCACTCCAGGCGGCGCTGGACGTGCTCCAGGTGGTGCAAGGCGAAGTGCTGGTCGCCCGCGAACTGGAGCAGGCCGAGCGGGACAGGTTTGCGCTGGGCGATTCCACCCAGTTCCTCGTCAACCTTCGTGAACTCGCCACGGCCGATGCCGCAGTACGCGAGATCGCCGCAATCGCCGAGGCACACAAGGCGCGCGCGACGTACGACGTGGCAACCGCAAGGCTCCTGCACCTCCGCGGTCGGCCGTGATGTTCATCCGCGAACGCCCCGACAGGCGGCGGCACAGGATGACTCGTTACTTGACCGTTATCTCCACCGGCGTGCGCGGCGGGTTGACGTACGCCGACACCACGCTCTCGTGCCCGCCCGGGCCGATCGCCGCGACGCCAAACACGTAATCGTCTATCGACACGTCCGGAAGGATCACCTCCGTGACGTTGCCCACGTGCCGCTCGAACTGCCAGTCCGGCGTCCACGCCTCGCGCCAGAAGACGCGGTACCCGGCCGCGCCCTCCGACGGCTGCCACCGCAGGCGTGCGTCGTAGCCGGACGGGTTCCGATCGAGCAGCGGAGCCCCGCGCTCGTTGGTCACGACCGGGGCCGCGGGGGCGAGCGCCAGCGAGGCGACGGCCGCGACGTTCACGCGCGTGTTCCGCGCCAGATAGTCGCCGTCCACACCATCGGCGGTGTCGGTCACCAGGTGCTGACGGCCGTAGTTCTCGTTGGCTTCGCTCAAGCGCACGCCGGCGAACCCGCGCTGGTTGAACGCGGTATGGTCGCCACCACGCCCGAATCGATCGTGGCGCGCGATGAGCCGCACCCGATGCGACGGCACGTACAGCGCCGCCGCGCGCCTGACGTACCGCGCCAACTGCCGCGACGCCGAGTCCTCCGGGCCGTCGGCGAACACGCGAACGGTCTCGGCGTCGACGATGCCGTTGCCGCCGACGGAGTTGCCGATGATGTCGTTGTTGAACACGGCGTCGATCCGGGTCTTGTCGGCCACGGCCCGCTGCGCGTGCAGGTGCGCGCCGACGAGCCCCTGCTCCTCACCCGCGAACGCGATGAACACGAGCGTCGACTCGAACTCCAGACCGCTCTGCGCCAGCACCCGCGCCGCTTCCATCGTCAGCGCCGTGCCGCTGCCGTCGTCGTTGGCGCCCGGTGCCGGGATGTCGCCGGCCGCCCAGTCGAAGCCCCCACTCGCCGATGGCGCACGCGGAGCGCCGCCGGCCGCTGACGAGGCAGCGCCAGCGGCGGGAGCCGTCGCAGGCCGCACCGGACGCGCCACGGTGTCGTAGTGCCCGCTCACGTAGATCCGGCGCGGTGATCGGCCCGGCAGCACCGCGACCACGTTGCGCACGCGCACGTCGCGCACGATGCGGTCACCCTGCGCCGGGATGTCGTAGTCGTCGAAGGCCACGCGCAGGCGGGGGCTGGCAGCCTGCAGTTCGTCACGGATCCACCTGGCGGCGGCGCCGATGCCCCGCGACGACGAGTCCTGGCTGGAGAGCGTGTGGCGCGTCTCGAAGTCGGCCAGGCGTTGCACGGTGGCCTTCAGGCGCGCCGGTGCAACACCGGTGAGGACCTTCTCGATGCGGGGATCGACGTCCTGGGCGAGGGCCGGCGAGGTGCACGCGACCGTCAGGGCCGCGAGCAGGAGCGATGCGCGCGCGAGCATCGCAAGAGCTTAGCGAACTCGCACGTGTTGGAGGTAGTCGCCGGAGTCGATGCGCTGGGCGCCGCCGAGCGGCGCGTTATAGAAGTACACCCACGCATCCAGCACGGGGCCGGTTTCGAGCTGCACGGGATAGAGCTGGCGCGTGTACAGGCTCTGATCCGGATGAGCCTCGCGGAATCCCTCGATCTCGTCGAGCGCGGCGAGCACACCGGGCACGTCCTCCATCTCGTAGACCTCACCCCACACGCAGCCGTCGGGATCCGGGATGGCCGCGGGATAGATGCCGAGGTCGTAGAGTGACGCCCGAATCCAGCCGCGTCGACGATGACGCAACTTGCCCTCGATACCGGCGCGGCGACGACGGTCGAAGCCGGTCATCAAGGTGCCGTAGAAGAACGCAGCAGTGCTCACGGGTACCCAATGTCCGGATCAGGGGCTCACGCGCTCGACCGCGTGCGGCGCGGGAGCGTCCGGAGCCTCACCCGACCGCGGCGAGAAGACCGGCCCTGGATGCGGGCGCAGGTCGTATCCGCC
>JAEYZV010000366.1 GCA_023427865.1 Acidobacteriota bacterium | reverse complement strand
CCCTCAGGCAGCGCCGCCACGAAGCTGCAGGCCTACAACTTCCGGGTGTGCATGACCGAGCGCGCGGACAACCGCGTCCCGTTCCCGAGACCGGCCGACTACTCGCCGGCACGGTTCGCGCTGCTCGCACGCACGCTGGCGGCGATGGACGTCGTCAAGCGCGAGGCCGCCAGCGCGCCCGATGGGGCCAGGCCCGCCGACAAGCCGCGCAGCCGCCTCCTCCAGCCGTGGTCGCTGCGCGACGTGATGAAGCCGGACCCGATTCCCAACGGCAAGACCGACACGAACAACTACGGCGCGTTCTCCACCGATTACATCGGCGCCAACTACGCGTACCCGGACGCCGACTACGCGACGCGCGATCGGATCTGGCAGGACCATGCCGACTACGTGCAGGGCTTCTTCTACTTCCTGCAGCACGACCCGCAGGTGCCCGACGGCCTGCGGGCGGCGATGGCGACGTGGGGCCTGTGCAAGGACGAGTTCACCGACACCAATCACTGGCCGCACCAGCTCTACGTCCGCGAGGCACGCCGCATGGTCGGCGAGTACGTGATGACGCAGAAGGACATCCAGACCGACCTGACCAAGCCGGACGTGATCGGCATGGGCTCGTACAACAGCGACTCGCACAACGTGCAGCGGTTCGTGAACGCCGACGGGTTCGCCGAGAACGAGGGCGACATGCAGGTGCCGGTGACGCCGTACCAGATCCCGTACCGCGTGATGCTGCCCAGACGTGCCGAGGTGACGAACCTGCTCGTGCCCGTCACGTTCTCGGCGACGCACGTCGCCTACTCGACGCTGCGCATGGAACCGCAGTACATGATCATCGGCCACGCGGCGGGAGTCGCCGCGAAGATGGCCATCGACGCCGGCGTTTCCGTACAGGCCATCGACGTGGCGGCGCTCTCCGCGAAGCTGAAGCAGCAGCGGGCGGTCTTCGACTGGGTGAGGCAGGGCGCGTGGAAGTCCCTGGGCCAGGTAGGGCCGGCTGTCTCAGCCGGCCGACTGCCGCGATTGCCGACGGCGTCTCCGTTGTCGGTTCTGCCAACCTGTCATATGCTCGCGACATTTGAGTGCTGACGCTGCAGGAGAGCCGCCGGTGACCATGCGTGTGGGGTTCACCGGGGGTGGCAACATCACCGACACCCACATCCGGGCCGTCCAGGGCGTCCCCGGGCTGCAGCCGATCGGCGTGTGCGGATCGAATGCGGCCAAGGTCGGTGCCCTCGCCAGCAGGTATGGCCTCATCGCCGCGACGAGCCTCGCGTCGCTCCTCGACCAGACTCCCCTCGACATCGTCTGCATAGGCAGCCCATCGGGCGTGCACGCCGACGAGATTGCGCTGGCTGCCGCGCGCGGCGTCCACGTGCTTTGCGAGAAACCGCTCGACGTCACGGTCGAGCGCGTGGATGCGGCCATCGAGGCGGTCGAGCGTGGCGGCGTGCAACTGGGCGTGTTCTTCCAGGACCGCTGCACGCCGGCATTCCGCGAGGCGCGCCAGGCCATCCGCGACGGCCGGCTCGGGCGCGTGCTGCTCGTCGATGCGCGGGTGAAGTGGTACCGCGGGCCGGAGTACTACCGGAACGCGCCGTGGCGCGGCACGCCGTCGCTCGACGGCGGCGGCGCGCTGATGAACCAGGGGATCCACACGGTGGACCTGCTGCTGTGGCTGCTCGGCGACGTGACGCAGGTGTCGGCGCGCGCGGCCACGGTGCTGCACGAGATCGACGTCGAGGACACGCTCGTGGCGTGGCTCACGTTCGCCGATGGCGCGCTCGGCACGCTGCAGGCGACGACGGCGGCGTTTCCGGGCTACCCCCGCCGCGTCGAGATCACGGGCACCGAGGGCACGCTGGTGCTCGAGCACGATCGCATCGTGGGGTGGGACCTGAGGGACGGGCGCATCGAAGGCGCCACCGCGACGAGCACGACGCAGAGCGCATCGACGGCGGTGGTGGCCGACGCCACGCCTCATCAGCGCGTCGTCGAGGACTTCGTCGAGGCGCTGCGCCGCAACCGACGTCCGACGTGCGACGCGCGCGAGGGGCGCCGGAGCGTGGCGCTGGCCGAAGCGCTCTACCGCTCGGCCCGGTCGCGCACGGTCGAGGACGTCGCCGACCTGCAGGTCGACGGCATACGCTAGGGTCTGCGGCCTGGTCCGACGGACGAGGCCGGCAGTCTGGGAGACGAACATGAACGATCTCGACACGAACGCACTCGGCCAGGGCGTCAGCCGCCGCTCGATGCTCAAGGCGCTCGGCGCCGGCGCCGGCACGATCGCGCTGTTGCCGCTGCTCTCGGAAGAAGGCGCGCTGGCCTTCGAGGACATCCAGCGCACCAACGCCGCACCGAAGCTGAATGCCCTCACGCCCGCCCAGTACGCGACGCTGGAGGTGTTCACCGACGCGATCATCCCGACCGACGCGCATTCGCCCGGTGCGAAGGAAGCCCGGGTCGCCGACTACATCGACCTGCTGTTGTCGGAGTCCGACGAGCCGCTGCGCAACAGCTGGGCCCAGGGGCTCGCGGCCCTCGACCAGGCGTCGACGGCGAAGTACAAGGCGCCGTTCGTCAAGCTCACGCCGGCGCAGCTGAACGAGTTCCTCACCGAGATCAGCGCCAACGAGGACAAACCGGCGACGCCCGTCGAACAGTTCTTCCGCACGACGAAGGACGCGACGATTCGTGGCTACTACACGTCGGAGATCGGCATCCACAAGGATCTCCAGTACAAGGGCAACCAGTACCTGCCAGAGTTCGTCGGCTGCCTCACCGAGGACGGCAAGGACTGTCCCCATTGCGGCCAGAAGGCCCAGCCGGGGGCGTAGTCATGCAGCAACCTGCGGCCCCGATCACCCCGGGCAGGGACGGCTACGACGCGATCGTCGTCGGATCCGGCGCGGCTGGCGGCATGGCGGCATTCCAGCTCGCCATGGCAGGCGTGAAGGTCCTGCTGCTCGAGGCGGGGCAGGCGCTCGACCCCGATCCCTCGAAGGCCTACAAGACCATGGAGTGGCCCTACCGGCACGAGCGCCGGCATCGGCTGCCTCCTGACGAGTTCGCGTTGTCGGCCGCCGAGTACCGCACGCTCGATCGTCCCTACGGGCTCACCCCGGAGATGCAGCGGTACAAGAAGGTCATGGCCTACTCGGGCAATCGCTTCACGCGCGAGTGGATCGTCGACGAGAAGCAGAACCCGATTACGGGCACGCCCTATGCGTGGGTCCGCGCGCGCGTGCTCGGCGGCAAGACGAACCTCTGGGGCCGCGTGTCGCTGCGCTTCTCGGACCTGGATCTGAAGGCGAAGAGCCACGATGGGGTCGGCGAGGACTGGCCGATCGGGTACGCCGACATCGCCCCCTACTACGACAAGGTCGACACGCTGCTCGGCATCTCCGGCACGAAGGAGAACATCGCACACCTGCCCGACGGCATCTTCCAGCGGCCGTTGAAGCTCAATTGCGGCGAGGTGCAGATCCAGCGCGCCATTGCGAAGATGGGGCGGCGGCTGATCCCCGGTCGCGCCGGCGTGACCACCGATGGCGTCCTGAACAACAAGTACCGGCAGCGCTGCATGGGTCGTGGCCGCTGCGGTCGCGGCTGTGACCTGAATGCCGCGTTCCATTCGCCCGCGGCGTTGATCTACCCGGCACGCGACAGCGGCAACCTCACCGTGCGCACCGACTCGATCGTGTCGGAAGTGCTCGTCGACGACTCCACCAACCGGGCCACGGGCGTCCGCGTCACCGACCGGAACACGAAGGAGACGATGGACTTCCGCGCGCGCGTGGTCATCCTCGCAGCCTCGTGCCTGGAGTCGACGCGCCTGCTGCTCAACAGCCGGTCGCCCAACCGCCCCAACGGCGTCGCCAATTCGTCCGGCGTCGTCGGCCACTACTTCTGCGAGCACGTGATGGGGCCCGGCGCGAGCGGCACGATCCCGTCACGCGTCGGCACCGCGCCCACGCTCGACGATGGGCGGCCGCAGAGCACCTACATCGTGCGGTTCCGTAACGTCACCGAGAAGCACCCGCACTTCTACCGCGGCTACGGCTTCCAGGGCGCGAGCGGGGCGGCCGAGTACCCGTCCAATGCCGCCGACACGCCGGGCTTCGGCCCGTCGTTCAAGAAGGCGGTGCGCGATGGCTACCCGGCCCGCGTCAACTACACGGGCTTCGGCGAGGTGCTCGCCCGCAAGGAGAACCGCGTGTTCCTCGACCCGGCGGTCACCGACGCGTGGGGCATCCCGGTGCTGAAGTTCGACTACCGGTTCAGCGACAACGAACTGAAGATGGGCGCCGACATGGCCGACACCGCGGAGGAGATGCTGCGTGCCGCCGGCTGTACGGACATCAAGGTGCGACGCGACGTGCTCACCGAAGGCTGGTCCATCCACGAGATGGGCACCGCGCGGATGGGGACCGACCCGAAGACCTCGGTGACCAACTCGTTCGGGCAGACGCACGACGTGAGCAACCTGTTCGTGGTCGACGGCGCGATCTTCGTGTCGGCGAGTTGCCAGAACCCGACGTGGATGATCATGGCGCTCTGCTGGCGCGCCATGGACTACCTGAAGGACGAGATGAAGCGCGGGAACCTCTAGGCGCGTTCGGGGAACGCGCCCTACCTACACAGCTTTCGGTACGTTCGTCATGCAAGCCACACGCAAGCCCTCCGTTCCGCAAGTCGACCCTTCCCTCGCGATCGACCTCGCCGCCGTGCTCGCAGAGTCGCAGGCGATGTCGAAGAAGATCACGCCCGACTCGGGGCCATGGGACGTGATCGTCGTCGGCTCCGGTGCGGCCGGCGGCATGGCGGCGTTCCAGCTCGCCACGGCCGGCATCAAGGTGCTCGTGCTCGAGGCGGGTCGCATGCTCGACTGGCAGAAGGAGTACCGGACGATGGAGTGGCCCTACCAGTCGCTCCGCCGCCAGCGCATGCCGCCGGACATGCGCGGGCTGAACGTCGCCGAGTACAACTTCCTCGATCGCCCGTACGGCAATCACCCGCAGTTCGAGAAGTTCCGCAAGGTGACCAGCTACGCGGGCAACACGTTCACGCGCAACTGGGTCGTCGACGAGAAGGAGCACCCGACCACCGGCACGCCGTACGCCTGGGTACGCGCGCGCGTGCTCGGCGGCAAGACGAACTTCTGGGGCCGTGGCGCACTTCGCTATGGTCCGTACGAGTTCAAGGCCGCGAGCCACGACGGCTACGACGTCGACTGGCCGATCGGCTACGAGGACGTCAAGGGCTACTACGACAAGGTCGACAGGCTGCTCGGGTGCTCGGGTACGACCGAAGGGCTCGACCAGGTGCCCGACGGCGTGTTCCAGACGCCGTCGAAACTCAATTGCACCGAGACGGTGTTCCGCAGTGGCATCGCGAAACTGGGGCGCAGGCTGATCCCCGGGCGTGCCGGCGTCACCACCGACGGCCTGCTGAACAACAAGTACCGGATGCGCTGCATGCGCCGTGGCCGCTGCGGACGCGGCTGCGATCTCAATGCGTCGTTCCACTCGCCGGCGGCGTTGATCGCGCCGGCGCGCGACACCGGCAACATGACGCTGCGGCCGTATTCGGTCGTGCGCGAGGTGCTGCTCGACGAGGCGACCAACAAGGCCAGGGGCGTGCGGGTCATCGACGCGCAGACCCGGGAAGTGATGGACTTCACGGCGCGCGTGGTGGTGCTCGGCGCCGGCACGCTCGACACGACGCGCATCCTCCTGAACTCGAAGTCGGCGCGCTACCCGAACGGGCTCGGCAACACCAACGACGTGCTGGGCCGGTACCTGAGCGAGCACATCATGGGCGTGCGCGGCAGCGGCTTCATCCCGCAGCGCATCGGCAAGTCGCCGACCGTGGACGATGCCCGCCCGGTCGGGCCGTACATCCCGCGCTTCCGCAACATCGGTAACGACAAGCGCACGAATTTCGTGCGCGGGTACCACTTCCAGGGCGGCGGCGGATCGGGCGAGTACCCGAGCCACGCGCACGGCACGCCGGGGTTCGGGTCGGCCTTCAAGAGCTCCGTGCGCAAGTACTATCCCGCGCCGATCAGCTTCGGCGGGTTCGGCGAGGTGCTTCCGCGGCGCGAGAACCGCGTGTTGCTCGACCCGCAGGTCACCGATGCCTGGGGCATCCCGGTGCTGAAGTTCGAGTACCGGTTCGGCGACAACGAGAAGGCGATGGTCGCCGACATGGCCGATGCGATCGAGGAGATGTTCCGCGCCGCCGGCGCCGAGGACATCCGCATCGGCCGCGAGCCGCTGCCGGAGGGCTGGTCGATCCACGAAATCGGCACGGCGCGCATGGGTGACGACCCGAAGACGTCGTACTCGGACAAGTGGTGCCGGCCGCACGGCATCTCCAACGTGTTCCTCGCCGACGCCAGCCCGTACGTCTCCGGTGGGACGCAGAACACGACATGGACCATCCTCGCCATGTGCTGGCGGACGATGGACTACCTGAAGGAAGAGATGCGCGCGGGGAATCTGTAACTCTGAAATTGCAGAATTGCAGAATTGCAGAATTTCGGGATTTCATTCACAGTGTCGGCGCTCGGACCGGCGGGAGCATGGGCGCGATTCCGAGCTCCTGAAGTTCTGAAGTTCTGAAATTCTGCCATTCTGAAATTCCAAGGAGTCACCTGTGAAGCGACTCGGGATGGGTCTTGTCGGGGCGGGGTTCATCGGGCCCCATCACCTCGAGGCCGTGCGTCGACTGGGCTTCGTGGACGTCGTGGCGATAGCCGGACGCACGGAAGAAAGCGCCAAGGCGGCGGCCGCGTCGCTCGGCGTGCCGAAGGCGTACGGTTCGTACGAGGCGCTGCTCGCCGACCCCGACATCGACGTGGTGCACAACACCACGCCGAACTACCTGCACCACCCGGTCAACATGGCCGCCATCGCGGCCGGCAAGCACGTCGTCTCCGACAAGCCGCTGGCGATGACGTCCGCGCAGGCGCGCGAGTTGCTCGCGGCCGCCGACGCCAAGGGCGTGGTGCACGCGGTGACGTTCAACTACCGCGGCAATCCGCTGGTGCAGCAGGCGCGGACGATGGTAGCCAAGGGCGAGATCGGGCCGCCGCGCTTCATCCACGGGCAGTACCTGCAGGACTGGCTGCTCTACGACACCGACTACAGCTGGCGGCTCGAGCCCGAGAAGGGCGGCGAGTCGTCGGCGATGGGCGACATCGGTTCGCACTGGTGTGACCTGGCGCAACACGTCTCCGGCCTGCGCATCACCGACGTGCTCGCCGACCTGACCACCGTGATCCCCACCCGCAAGCGTCCGGTCGGCAGCCGCATCGCCTTCGCCCAGGCCGGCGCCGACGATGCGTACGAGTCGGTGGACATCAAGGTGGAGGACCTGTGTTCGGTGCTCGTGCGGTTCGAGAACGGCGCCAAGGGCGCCTTCTCGGTGGGGCAGATCTGTGCGGGGCACAAGAACGACCTGGTGCTCGAGATCAACGGCGCCGAGGCGTCGCTGCGCTGGCATCAGGAACAGCAGAACGAGCTCTGGATCGGCCATCGCCGCCAGGGCAACGTGATCCTGCAGAAGGATCCGTCGCTCATGGATCCGGAGGTCGCGGGGATTGCGAAGCTGCCGGGCGGCCACCAGGAAGCGTGGCCAGACGCGTTCCGGAACATCCTGCGCGCCGTCTACGAGCACATCGCCGAGGGGCGGCCGATGGCGGATCGGTCGCCGATGTTCGCGTCGTTCGAGGATGGCTGGCGCGCCAACGCGATCATCGACGCGGTGCTCGCGAGTCATCGCAACGGCAACGTCTGGACCACGATCGCGGCGCTGTAGGCGCGGGACTTCGCCGACGGGCGGCCGGCCTTCGTCATTCGGCCTCCGGCCGTCGCACGGCAGGGCGCGTGGAAGCAACGCCTTTGGGAGGAGAACGAGATGAAGCTTGGGGTGTTCACGGCCCTGTTCGGGGGGCTCACGCTCGACCAGGTGATCGAGAAGGTCACTGCCGCCGGACTCGAGGCGATCGAGATTGGCACGGGAGCGTACCCCGGGGCGGCGCACATCGACGTCGACGGGTTGCTGGCGAGCAAGGCGAAGGCGAAGGCCTATCGCCAGAAGATCGCCGATGCAGGGCTGACGATCTCCGCCCTGTCGTGCCACGGCAACCCGCTGCACCCGGACAAGGCCATCGCCAGGGACCACGACGAGGTGTTCCGCAAGACCGTGCGGCTCGCCGAGTCGATGGGGGTCGAGACGGTCATCACGTTCTCGGGCTGCCCCGGCGACAGCGACGGCAGCAAGTGGCCCAACTGGGTGACGTGCCCGTGGCCGCCCGACTACCTGAAGGTTCTCGAGTGGCAGTGGGACAGGAAGGTGGTGCCTTACTGGACGCGCGCGGGCAAGTTCGCCAAGGACCACGGCGTGCGGGTCGCCCTGGAGGCGCACCCCGGGTTCGTCGTGTACAACGTCGAAACCGCGCAGAAGCTGCGTGAGGCGATCGGACCGCAGATCGGCGTCAACTTCGACCCCAGCCACCTGTTCTGGCAGGGCGTGGACGTGCCGGCAGCGATCCGGGCGCTCGGCGACGCCATCTTCCACTTCCACGCCAAGGACGTCGCCCTCGACCGCGACAACGTGCGCGTCAACGGCGTGCTCGACGCCAAGTCGTACGTGCACATGCCCGAACGCTCGTGGCTGTTCCGCACGGTCGGCTGGGGCCACGGCGCCAGCGACTGGGCCGAGATCATGAGCGCGCTGCGCCTGGTCGGCTACGACCACGTGGTCAGCATCGAGCACGAGGACGCGCTCGCCTCGGTGGACGAAGGCCTCGCCAATGCGGTGCGGTTCCTGCGCCCGCTGATCCTCCGGGAGCAACCCGCCGAAGCCTGGTGGGTGTAGGTTCCGCCCAGCCCGTGTGAAGGAGAAGGCCCGGTCCGCCGGGCCTTTTCTCGTACGGAGCCACAAATCCCGGTCGTCTCCCAATCCCGAATCCCGAATCCCGACTCGCCGGCTCGCCGACTTCCGTCTTTTTGGTGAACGCGTTACGAAGTTTCGGATCGGTGATTATTGGTCAAACCATCAACGAAGCCATTCGCGCGGCAGCCGGTCCGTAGCAGTTGCGAAGGCACGCGGCAGGGTCGCCCTCCTGTTCGTCCCGGTCGGTGCGAGCGTTGAATTTGACACGTCCATTGCCCGGTGATAGGGTCGCTGGCAAAGAAACGGTACGTGTCTGCCGGGGTACTGGTATGACCATAGAGAAGACCGAGGCCTCCAAGAAACCGTTCGAGGGGGTTGCCGCCGAGCTCGTCGTGAGCCATGTCCGCGATCTGATCGTGCGCGGTCATCTGGGACCGGGCGATCGCCTGCCGGCCGAACGGGAACTCGCCCTGCGCGTGGGCGTCAGTCGTCCCAGCGTCCGCGCCGGCCTGCGCGCGCTGTCGGCGATGGGTGTCGTCCAGTCCCGGCACGGCGCCGGCACGTTCATCCGTGGCGGCCCGCCGACGCTCGGCAGCGAGCCGCTCAGCTTCCTGGCGGCCCTCCACGGGTTCACGCGCGACGAGATGTTCGAGGCGCGCCGCGTGCTCGAGGTCGGCGTGGCCGGACTTGCCGCCGAACGTGCCACCGGCGACCAGCTCGCCTCGATCTCCGAGGAGATCACCGGCATGTACGCGTCGATGGACGACCCGCAGGCATTCCTCGTCCACGACATCCGCTTCCATCGCGCGGTCGCGACGGCCGCCGGCAACCCGATCCTCGCTTCGCTGGTCGAGATGGTGTCGGAGATCTTCTACGAGCAGCGGCGGCGGACCGTCGAGCAGGCCGGCGACATGAAGGAAGCGGCCGACCTCCACCGGGCGATCTACCAGGCCCTCCGCACGCACGACCCCGATCGCGCGCGCCGCGCCATGGACGATCACCTGTCGCTGGCACGCGCACGCCAGGCCACCGAGTTCGATGCCGATCCCGTGCGCCGTGAGGCCGCGCCGGTCGCCGCGGCCGGTTGACGTGTCAGCAACGGTGCACGCGTGTGCGGTGCGCCGGGCGCTCCTGCATCGGTCGTCCGCTGCATCGCCTGCGCCGCGCCTTGACGAGGGGGGGAGCGCCTGATAGAAGTTCCTCGCCCATGATTCGCTGCGCGGCCGACCCATTGCATTTCTGACGCGTCGGGCACGGGCCGACGCCCACGTACTCCGGATTCACGAACGCCCTCGCACTCGAGCGCGACCGAGCAGGTCCTACACACGCATGTTCAAGGGATTCGATTTGAGTGGCCGCGTCGCGGTCGTCATCGGTGGCACGTCCGGCATCGGGCGGGCCATGGCACGCGGTCTCGCCGAAGCGGGAGCCGACGTGGTGGCAACTGGCCGCCGCCAGGCGCTCGTCGACGAGGCGGCGACCGAAATCGAGGGCATGGGGCGCCGCTCGGCGCGCCTCTCGGTCGATGTCGGCGACCGGGCCTCGCTCGAGCAGCTGCGGGACGGCGTGGCCGCCGAGCTCGGGCCGTGCGACATCCTCATCAACTGCGCGGGCCGTACCAAGCGCTCGCCGACACTCGACGTGGACGAGGCCGAGTGGGCCGCGATCCTGGAGGTCAACCTCACGGGCACGCTGCGGGCCTGCCAGGTGTTCGGCCCGTCGATGATCGCGCGCAAGTGGGGACGCATCATCAACATCGCCTCGCTGTCGTCGTTTGTCGCGCTCTACGAAGTGGCGGCTTATGCGGCGAGCAAGGCGGCGGTCGCCTCGCTCACCAAGTCACTCGCGATCGAGTGGGCGCCACACGGCGTGACCGTGAATGCCGTGGCGCCCGGGGTGTTCCGCACGGACCTCAACGCCGGCCTGCTCGACGGCACGGGCCGCGGGCAGGAGTTCCTGATGCGGACGCCGATGAAGCGGTTCGGCAGCATCCCGGAGCTTGCCGGCGCCGCCGTGTTCCTCGCTTCACCTGCGGCCAGCTTCGTTACCGGTGAAGTGCTCGTCGTCGACGGCGGCTTCCTCGCCAGCGGCGTGAACCAGTAGCGCATCCGCACGGGAGACGCGCATGCACCAGGTCGACGCCGGACCTACCACAGGGACGACGCACACATCGTCATCGCGCCCGACGAACGTCCGCTGGATCGTCTGCGCGCTGCTGTTCTTCGCCGCGACGATCAACTACATCGACCGCAACGTGCTGGCGGTGCTCAAGCCGGAGCTCGAGCGGGAGTTCGGGTGGTCGAACACCGAGTTCGGCTACATCAACTTCTTCTTCCAGGTCGCGTACATGTGCGGGATGCTGGCCTCGGGCTGGATCATCGACCGCATCGGCACGCGCCGCGGCCTGGCCATCGCCATCTGCCTGTGGAGCGTCGCGGCGATGCTGCATGCAGAGGCCCCCATCATCGGCAATGTCGTGCAGGGGGCGTTCGGGGCGCTCGGCTTCAGCCTTGCCGCGGCGGGGGCCGGCTTTTCGGTGTGCCGGGTGCTGCTCGGGCGCGGCGAGGCGGCGATCTTCCCGGGGTCGGTGCGGAGCATCGCCGAGTGGTTCCCCCAGAAGG
>JAEYZV010000273.1 GCA_023427865.1 Acidobacteriota bacterium | reverse complement strand
AACTCGGGCCGCAGGCTCCAGCGCGAACGGTCGAGTGGTCGATCCGGTTGCAGCCGCTCGGCGCCGATCGACGCGACGAGCCAGTCCGTGGGATAGAGGAACAGCTGCACGTAGCCGGTGTACTGGTTGGACGCGGCACCGCCGACCGCGCGGTGCTCGCGCCGTACGAGATCGTGCTCGGTCAGCAGCCCCCACCGCCCCATACCGAGGCGCGCGTACACGCCGGTGAAGCGCTCGTCGAACGTCCGGTTGCGCGAGCGCCGGAGCGCCATGCCGGTTGCGAGACGATCGCCGAGCAGGTAGGTCTCCGCAAGCAGGCCGGCACCGCCGGTCCGGAACCCGCGCGCCTCGTGACCGCTCGGCGCGAACGCGTACGGCACGACCTGGAATCGTGGCGTCCACCAGAACAGCTTCACCTGCGTCGGCACGTCGGTGAGCCCCTGGCCGTTGCGGGATCGCATGTACGTCGCCTGGTCGGCGATCTCGACGCTACTCGGCAACGTGTCGCGCCCGAGGGCGATGTACAGGTTCTTGCGCGGTGAGATTTCGAGCAATGCCTGCCGGACGAAGACCGGCGGCTGCGAAGGCAGCGGCTGGAGGGCCGTGACCTGCCGCTCGGGTGCCGGCACGTCCGCACTCACGGTGCCGCTGACGCGCACGCGCTCGGTGAGGAACGTCGTGTTGCGATACCACGCGCGCAGTTGCGCGGCCGGCTGGCGGACCGGCTGCGCGCCGAGGTCGGAGCGCAGCTGCGTCAACAGCCGGAGGTCGTGGAACAGGCGGCGACGACGCGTCTCGTCATGCTCGTACTCGCCGCGGCGGGCGCTGTGCGTGTCGTCGATGCCCTTGCCATACTCGGTGAGCAGTCCGCGTCCCTGCGGCGAGAGATGGCAGGCCTGGCAGCCGGCGTAGCCGAGCCTGATCATCGCTGGCGAGGCCTTCAGCGGCGTCGCGGCGAGCACCACGGCGAGCAGGGCCCAGACGCCGACGCCGCCGCACTGCAAGCGGAATCCCACGGCGGCTGATCGGGCAAGAGCGATGCCGGGGCGGACCGGCGGAACCACGCTCGTGCGACGGCACGGGACGCTCACCACCGTACGTGGCACGTAAGCCCTTACGGATTTCGTCGACGTCGTCGGGTCGGCGACGGCGGTCATGGGGGTCTCCCCTTCGTCGCGCGCCGCCCTGCCGGGAGCGGCCACGCTGATTGGAACGAAGGGCAGGCGCCCATCCCCTCACGGGGCAGGTAGCGCCGTCAGAGGCTCACGCGGACGAACGCGCCTCGCGGCTGCAGGAACTTCGGTCCCTCCCTGGCCGAGGTGGCCGACGCGCGCGGCTGCAGGGAACGCGCTGCGGCGCCGCCCGGCTCGAGCGGCTGCGTCGTCGAGAGCTGTGCGTCCTCGTCGAACACGAGTTGCACGGCCTGCAGGGCGAAGGCGACGGGCGCTTCTCCTTCGAACCGGATCGCCGACGAGAGCTCGCCCTCCGCATCCACCTTCAGGCTGCCGCCGATCGCGTTGCGGATGATCGGCACCTCGAGGCCGACCGCCCTGCCGGCTTCCCCCTGAGCGGAGACGACGATGCTGCGCGTCTTCAGTACCGCGGTGACCGCGTAGACCTCGTCGTCGATGAGCTTGTCGAGTGTGCCGGCGGGGATGAACGGCCGAATCGTGCCCGCGTGCACGAACGACTCGAGGGCGAGCACGTCCACGCGATCCTCCATCACGCCCGTGTACGTGAAGGTGACCGTCCTTGCCTTGCTGAAGGCCCCCGACAGCCCCAGGTTGCCGCCGCCGAGCGCGCCGATGAACGAGCCGAGAATGTTGACGCCGATGGCTACGTTGATCCGGCTCGTCTCCTTGCCTTCGAGGTCGATGCCCGGTGCCGCGTCCCTGTGCACGGTCGGCATCGGCACGACGCCGGGGTCGATGAGCTGATCGAGCACGCCGAGGCGCGACAGGTCCTTCCCGTCGCGGTGCATCACCTCGAGCGGTTGCGCACCGGCACGGGGCAGGCGGAAGACGCTGTAACCGAACTCTCGCAGGAAGGTGATCGACTGATCGGGACGCGACATGACTCCTCCGGGGCGGCATACACCTGAACGCTGCCCGCACGGGGAACGGACATCGCCGTCGACGTGTACGGTCGGGCGGCGGTCCTCGTTGTCCTCCGAAGGAGGCCTCATGAGCGTGCTGCACGTGCGGGTGTTCGATGCCGATCGGAGGGCGTTGCCCGGCGTCGTCGACGTCCGGGTCGTCGACGCGCGCAACGAACCGGTCGCGGAAGTGCAGGGCGCCCGCGCCGGGGCCGTGATCAAGGTGCCGGATCTCCCCGCTGGCGTGCGATACCACGTGCAGGTGTTCCCGGCGCGGCACCGGCCCGTCGGTCAGCTCGTGGTGCCCTCCGAGGGGCCGCCGGTGAACGTGCACCTCTTCTGCCCGGTCGACCCGGCCCGCGCCAAGGCGACGTTCCCGGGCTACGAGGATTTGCCCGAGGCGCTGACCGCGGTGCTCGACCGCAGCACGCTCGAAATCGAAGTGACGCCGCGCGGCCCGGCGCTGCCGGTCAGCGTCGCGGGGCCGACGACGTGGAACAGCCTCACCGACCTCCAGAAGGCCGGCCTGCTGAACCTCTACTGCAAGATGTGCGCGACGCCGGTCGGGCGCCACACCGCGTGGCACTTCGTGCAGGACATCTATCGCGCCCGCGGCGATCGCATCTTCGCCAACGTCGCCATCGACTTCCGCGACCACGTCAAGACCGCCGTGGCGACCGGGCTCTTCGACGAGGTCTCCGGCAGGCTCCACGACCCCGGTGTCGGCTTCACGCGTGCCGGGTCGTTCAAGACCGGCGAGTCGTTCGGTAATCTTCAGCTGACGTTCTTCGCGTCGAAGGACACGCCGCTGCGCTTCCGCCTCGACGCCGACATCGATGATGCCAACGGTGTGGGGCACGTCTTCCAGGTGCTCCGCAACCGCGTGAAGGATCGCGACACGCACCCGTTCGACATCCACCAATTGCTGACCTTCCACCACCTGCTCCGGCCGGCGTACGACCTGCTCGTGTGATGGGTCGGCCGCGTTCCGCCGACGCGGGTACGCAGGCGTCGGGTCTTGTGCGAGCGCCACGGGCTGACCGGGTACGCAGCCGTCGGGCCTTGCGCGAGCGCGACGGCTGACCGGGTACGCAGGCGTCGGGCCTTGTGTGAGCGCCACGGGCCGACCGGGTACGCAGGCGTCGGGCCTTGCGCGAGCGCGACGGCTGACCACGTACGTAGGCGTCGGGCCTTGCCCGACGCGCGACCGCCAGGCGGCTCCAGGCAGCTACCGACGCCTGTTCGTCACGCGTGCTCGATGCGCGCCGCATAACACCCACGGTTGGCGTAATGCGCCTGGATGTATGCCACGTCGGGCCGCGCAAGCAGCTGCACGATCGCCCCTTCCACATCGTCGGCATCCACGACCCGTCCGTCGACCATCATGTGCCGATCGTCGAACGAGCGCAGCGACAACGGCCCTCGCTGCAGCACCGGCGGGAGTTCGCCGATGACGTCGGCCGCGCGCTCGGCACCTTCCCGCACGAAGATGGCGTGGCTCGCGCGGTACGGCGTGGCTGCAGGCTGGTGCGTGTAGTTGAGGAGCAGCACCGACTCGCCGATCTCCAGATCGCGCAGTTCCACGCGATCCGGGTAGCCGGGTCGCGCATCGACGATGTAGCGGATCACACCGTGCGACGCCAGGGCTTCGTCGCTCAGGCCGTAGAGATGACGGAATGGCGCGGGATCGATTCCGGTAACGCGGTAGGACATGGGCAGGCTCCTCGAGGTGAACAGGCGTTCACTCTAGGCAACCGGCAGGCCCGCCGCACTCCGCTTTGTGGACACGAATCCGCGTACGTGGGCGTCGGGCCTTCCCGACGCGCGACCGACCGCCGGGCAAGGCCCGGCGGCTACGTGAGGCCCGCGTACGTAGGCGTCGGGCCTCGCCCGACGCGCGAGATCGACCGCCGGCGCGACCCGGCGGCGAGGTACGCTCCGGCGGGGTCAGCGGCGCGTCGAGCGGTTCCAGTAGATCACCACGTTCGACGTGCGTCGCCCCGAGGCGATGATCTCCGGCTTGCCGTCGCCGTCGAGATCTGCGGTCGCGACGTCCTCGGTCGCCATGCCCTCGAGATCCACCGGCGTCCGCGCGCGAACCTTGCCGTCGGGCGCGACGTCGTAGACCACGACGCCGCCCGTGCCTTCGCGCCAGCCGCCAACCAGCTCGTCGTCGCCGTCACCGTCGAAATCCCCCCACCCGAGCGCGTGCCCGCCCGCCAGCGTGCCGTCGACGACGGCGCGCGGCCACAGCGCGTCGGACGCGGCGCCACCCTCCGGCTCGCGGTAGACGACGATCGACGTGCCGTGCCAGGGCTCCACGGTGGCCAGCACGTGGCGGCCTCCGATGCGCCCGGCCTTGATCTCGCCCGGTGCCCCGTCGCCGATCTTCCGCTTCGTCCAGCGCCCCTGGTCGCCACGCGTGAACAGGTGCAGGCCTTCGCGGCTCGCGGTGAGCAGCTCGTCGCGATCGCGGCGCGTGAACCGCACGGGCGTGAAGTTGTGCAGGATGTGCAGGCTGTCGTCGATCGCCTCCACGGGCCAGGGGTCGGTCGCCGGCTGCGCGGGGATCGAGAAGGCGAGCAGGCGGGCGCCCTGCCCTTTCCAGTCGGGCGGACTGGTGCCGCGCCCGTGCAGCGGCGCCGCAATCAACTCGGGTCGTCCGCTGCCGTCCACGTCCGCCCAGCGGATGCGGTGCAGCGTCGGCTCACTGGAGATGTCGCGCAGCGTGCCCGCATCGCCGCTTGCCGGCTGCCGCACCCAGTGCAGCGTGCCACCGGCGTTGGTGTCGCGAGGATTCCACGCGGCGGCCAGCGCGACGTCCACCCGACCGTCGCCGTCGATGTCGTGCGGCGCGAGCGCGACGTTGTCCTTCGGCGTCTGCCCCTCGAGCAGCACGTGCTCCCGCCACGTCGGGTTCTCGTACCACGTCAGCTGCGTGCCGCTGATCGCCACGACGTCGAGCCGGCGATCGCCGTTCATGTCGGCCACCGTCACGGCGTAGCCGACGCCGTACCTGGCGCGGATCTCCTGTCGCTCGAACCGCAGCGCGGGATCCACGGGTGCCGTCTGTCCCATCAACGTGGATGCCCCGGCCAGTGCGGCAGCCGCCATCACCAGCGCTGGCATCGATTGCCATCGCGACACGTCTTGCATCGAGGACTCTCCTGGACTCATGGGCGGACGGCCCAGACGTCTTCCGCCCGCGCGTGATGGTGCACTCGGGGAGCGCGCCCTACCGTCCGATTCGTATGCGGCGGTACTCCATCTGGCCGCGATCGCCTTCCAGGCCGATCGGCCCGCTCGGCGGGATCGCGAGCTTCGCGTCGAGCGGCTCGCCATTGCACGTGGCCGCGACGACGCCGCCGCGCACCGTGACCACGAGCTCGTTCCAGTCCTGCGCCCGGTATCGCGTCAGGTTCCTGAAGGGCCCGGCGAGCCGGTAATCGCGCACCTGCAGCTGCGGGCCGCGCACGTAGACGCCGCTGTCGGCGTTGGGCGTCGCACGGAACTCCAGCTTCAGCGTGAAGTCCTCGCCGAACTCGCGCGTCGTCCAGAGCTGCTGGATCTTCCGGAACTCGGGCGGCGCGGTGACGACGATGCGATCGCCCACGACGCGGAAACGGCCGTCGGGACTGGCGGTGCGTCCGTCGAACGTGCTCGCCTCGGCGACGACCGGCCACAGGGCGGCATTGGGATCGGAGGCCTGCCAGCGCGCCGCGGCGGCCTTGTCGGCCTCCGACGTCGGCCGATAGCCCCAGCCGGTGAGATCGCGTCCGTTGAAGAGCATCTCGTAGCCGGGCTCGGGCGTGAACGGTTCCACCGAAGGCTGCAGCAGGCCCAGGGTCTCGAACACGGGCCGCAGCGCCGATGCCCATCGCGCATAACCGGCGTCGTTGAGGTGCAACAGGTCCGGGAACTCGTCGATCGGCGCGTCGCCGTCGGCGTCGGCCCACAACGCATGGGTGTCGATCGGGATCACCTGCGGGTCGTTCTTCACGAGGGCGAGCAACCGTGCGTTGGTTTCCTTGATCAGCGGCGCCGGCCGCCGCATCTTCGCCGAACTCGGGAACACGAGACAGAGCACGATCGGCACGCGGTGATCGTGGTTGCGCAACGCGGCGAGGACGTGTCGCACGTTGCTCTCGACCACGTCCGGGCGTGCCCCCTCCTCGAGATCGTTGGTGCCGACGAGCAGGACGACGGCCTTCGGTTCGAGGGCAATCACGTCCTCCTGCAGGCGCAGCAGCACGCCCCGCGACGTGTCTCCGCTGATGCCGCGGTTGGCGACCTTCATCCCCGGGAAGGCCGTGGCGGGTCGGTCGTTCCAGCCCTGCGTGATGGAATCGCCGAGGAAGACGACCGCGCCGCGGTCCTGCTCGCGCTGCGTCGCCCACGTCGAGCGCTTGTCGTGCCACAGCTTGCGGAACCACGCATAGCGCCGCAGCGGTCCCACGCCCGGCAACCCATCGTCATTTGCCGGGATCTCGAAGCGCTCGGTTGCCGGCGGCGCCGATGCCGGTTGCGCGACCGCGGACGGGATGCCGTGCGGCACGACGAGCAATGCGCAGAGCGCGACACCTCGGAGGAGTCGCCGGATGAGCAGGGTCATGGCGACAGAGGATAGCCGAGACCACGCTCCCGGCCTTCGTCATTCGGCCTTCGGCCTTCGTAGCTCACCCCACGATCCGGTGAGGAGATGGACGGGCGATTCATCCCTACCGGTTCCCGTGTGGTGCCGGACGGGTCATGGCTCGACGGTAGGGCGCGCTCCCCGAGCGAGCCCCGGAGACTCGCGGGTCCGGCGCTTGCAAGGGTCGGATTCGGAGGAAAGCATGATTGAGCACCCGGCTCCGGGAGAGGCGAGGGCATGCGCGCCAGCATGACCGAGGAGTTGCTGTGGCTGTTCCTGTTGCCGCTCGCGATTGCCTGCGTGACCTGGACCGTGACGCACGAGGAGATCTTCCGCGAACCCCGCGAGTACTGCCTCGAGCGGAGCCGCACCTGCCGCACGTTCCTGGCGCGCAAGCTGTTCTACATCCCGACATGCGAGTACTGCTTCAGCCACTACGTCACGGTCGGCTTCCTCGCCTTCACCGGATACCGCGTCCTCCTCGACGACTGGCGCGGTCTGGTCATCGCCTTCTTCGTCCTCGTCGCCATCGCCAATACGTACATGAGCGCTTACGGTCGACTGCGCGTGGACATCAAGTCGGAGCGGCTGCAGGCCAAGCTCACCGAGCAGCAGCTCGACGATGACCAGGAGACATGATGTAGCCGTCGCGCCCTCCGCATTACCCAGGTCTGCGGCGGGCAGGACGCCCGACGGGCGCGCGCAATGCTCGTGCTTGACGTGTACCCCGCGCAGCGAGACATTCATTTCGAGCTGGCACGCCGGCTGCCCTCCGCCCGCCGTACGGCCCCGCCCGTACCGCGCGCCGGGCGTGCGCCGTCGTGTCGCGCGGCCACCGCCGATCGGTTCCCAGCCCGACCGCGGTGTCCGTCCCTCCCGAAGGAGTAGTGCCATGGAGAGACGGCTTCCCCGTGACGGCGACGTCCTGGTGTCCCATCCAATGGCTCGCGTGGAATGCGAGATCGCCATCGTCCCGCGCAGTGCCCACGCCGTGGACCGGCAGGCGAAGGCAGCCCTGGCCGACGCTGTCGAGCTCGCGCAGGCGCTCGGCGTCGACGCCTGGCTCACGCACGACCGCCGGCATTTCCTGCCCATCGCGTCGTTCCGGTCCGACGGTCCGATGATGAAGGCCGCGGCGACCATGGCGGCCGACGCGCCCCACGCCTGATCAGCCGGAGGGATCCACGCTCACGGCGATCGCGTAGCATCGTGCGCGGAGATGTCCCGCACGATGCGCCCGACCCTCGCTTCGCTCATCCTCATCGGCAGCCTCGTCGCCGCCGCGTCGCCGGCCCTTGCGCAGGCCACGCAGGTGTTCGAGCCGCAGTTCGCGCAACCGGGCAAGGACGTGGTGTGGGTGCCGACGCCCGACGAGATGGTCGCGATGATGCTCGACATGGCCGGCGTCACGCCGGCCGACACCGTGGTGGACCTCGGGTCCGGCGACGGGCGCATGATCATCGCGGCGGCGAAACGCGGCGCACGCGCACGCGGTGTCGAGTTCAACCCCGACATGGTGGCGCTGTCACGCAGGCGCGCCTTCGAGGCAGGCGTGCAGGAGCGGGCGAGCTTCGTCGAAGGCGACATGTTCGAGGCCGACATCTCCGACGCCACGGTCATGGCCTTGTTCCTGCTGACCGAGAACATGCGGCGGCTGCAGCCGAAGTTCCTCGCGTTGAAACCGGGCACGCGCATCGTGTCCAACACGTTCGCCATCCCGGAATGGCCGCCCGACGACCGTCGGACGCGTCCCGACTGCACCTCGTGGTGTACCGCATTGCTGTGGATCGTGCCTGCGCAGGTCGACGGCGAATGGGCGACCGACGATGGCTTGCGGCTCGAACTCGATCAGCACTTCCAGAAGGTATCGGGAATGCTGACTGGGCCGGTGGGCGGCAGCACACTGCAGAACGGCGTGCTGAAGGGAGCCGACTTCACGTTCACGATTGGTGACGCGTCCTATACGGCCCGCGTCGATGGCACCCACATGACCGGCACGCGCACCGCCGGCGGGCGCGAGTCGCGCTGGCAGGCGACACGCGTGGCGGCGGCCCACCGACGGGCCGGGGGCGCGGCGCCGCCGTCGTTCAGTCGCAGCTGTCGATCCCGGAGTCGAGAATGCCTTCGACCGAGTGGAACTCCCACCGGTAGGCGGCAGGCTGCAGCACCAGCTTCATCACGCCCCATACCGACGCCCTCGCTTCGCTCGTCGGTCGACCGCCGCTCACCGGGCTCACACGGGCACCACCCGTCCCGACGATGAACAACCGCGCCCCCTTCGGATCAGGACGGCCGTCCGGATTCATCCGGCCATGACGCTCGTAGATGTGGTCGTGCGCGGCGATGACGATGTCGGCGCCCGCCTCGTACAACGGTCGCCACAGATCGCGCACCCACGGGTTGTCGCCGTTCGGGCCTGAGCTGACGAGCGGGTGGTGCATGATCGCGGCGACGCATCGGCCCTGCGCCTGCTGCAACTCGCGACGCAGCCACTGCAGTTGCGACGAGCCCTCTCGCCAACCCACGTTCGTGTTCAGCGACACGACGCGCCACGCGCCGGCGTCGAACGCGTAGAAGCCCTGCCCCATGGGGCCGGCACGCTCCCCGAAGTACTGGAAGTAGCCGCTGGCGTCGGGCGTGCCGTAATCGTGATTGCCGGGCGCCGGGTACGTGCGACCGCGATGCCGGCCCCACGTCGCGTGATAGCACTCGAACTCCCTCGGCGTGCCGTTCATGTACACGTTGTCGCCCGCCGTGAACACCGTGCCGGCGATCCCGTCGAGCAGCGCCGCGGTCTTCACCGCCCCTTCCTGTCCGCATTCGACGATGTCGCCCGCACCGACGAGGATGCCCTCGAGCGGCGGCGGCGGCGGAGCGGGGGGAGGCGTCGGCGGTGTGGGCTCCACCGGTTCGGCGGGTGGCGTGGTCGCCACCGGCGTCGGTGATGCGGGGATCTGCCTGGAACCGTCGCACGCGGCAACGAGAATCTGCAGCGCCACGGCCGCAATCCCGATTGCCTTGATACATCGTTGGCCGGGTCGTCTTGTCATCACACGTGGCGTGGGCGGAGACACACCGCGGCTGTCTCCGTGGAACGTAAGGGTTGTCCGGGAGGCGGCGAGCCGGGCGCACAGGCGCCCCAAAGGACGGTCGTCGCTGTAGCTCTACGCTAGCACCCGGCCGCAGCGCGAGCCACTGAGGTCGGATAGGGCACGACATGCGGATCGGGCACACTGGGAGCGGTGACCGACACGCGTCCTCCTCGCCTGTTCCTGCTCTCGCCGGCAAATGCTTCCGGGCCGCGCGGCGCGCTGCTGCGGACGTCGCAGAACGTCGAACTCGGGATGCGGCTCCGTTCGTCGGACGGGGCACCGATCGGCGAGGTCTACCGGTTCATCAGCGGCCTGTACTTCCGCGGCAAGCTGGCCTACGCGGAGTACTTCGCACCCGGCCGCAGTTACGTGATCACGCCTTGCCGGGGGCTGCTGCCACCCGAGACGGCGCTCACCGGCGAGGAATTCGAGGCGCTCGCGCGCGTCCCGATCGACGCGGACGAACCGCGCTACCTCGCGCCGCTCGTGCGCGACCTCACCCAGGTGGCCGCCACGTGGCCCGGCGACGTCGTGCTGCTCGGGAGCGTCGCCTCACCCAAGTACACACGGCCGCTCCTCGAGATCCTCGGCGATCGGCTGCTGTTCCCCGCGACGTTCGTGGGTCGCGGCGACATGAGCCGCGGCGGCGTGTTGCTGCGCGCCGTGCGTGCGGGACAGGAACTGGAGTACATCCCTGTAGCCGGAGCCGTGGTGCGAGGCACGCGCCCACCGAAACTGCCGCCCGAGCGTTGAGAGCAGGCAGCCGGGGCCGCGTCCGCAGAGCGGCAGTGGGCCACGCTCGGAGAGCGGGCCCTACCGATTTCCTCGCCGGCAGGGCCGGCTGTCCCAGCCGGGCCGATCCGACGGACGCTATTTCGCGCTGTCGAGGGCGTTGAGGCCTTTGGCGTAGTTCGGGTCGAGCGCGTTGAGATCCGTGCGGTAGCTCACCGTTTTCTCGTCGGGAAACGTCGACGGCAACTTCTGCGTCACCTTGCCGCTCGATACCCACTCGGTGCCGCGCTGGAGCGTCGTCACGAACCCGACGCAACTCATCGCAACGATGTCGTGGCCCATCGTCGTGTGGAACACGCGGCCCTTGCCGAACGTGCTGGCCATCAGCATCGGCTCGTCACGTCCCGTGCCGTTGTTCGAGGGCTCGGAATAGGCCGTGGCAAGGATCGTCATGTTGGTGCCCGGGCCGCGCAGGTGTGCGTAGACCTCGTCGCCCTGGTGCATCCAGGCGGCGGGAAGCCCGCGCATGATCGGATGATCGGCGGCACGCGTCCGGATGAGCGCGGGCGTGCGGCGGCCATGCGACGCGCCCGGACCATCCGACGGGTCGCGCACCAGCTTGTCGTCCTTGTAGTAGAAGTATGGCCCCGATGCGACGGTCCGGCCGCGCCAGCCGCCGACCCCGATCATGTCGTTGTACGCCTTCCAGCCGGAGAAGGCATTGTCGGCCGCGTGCACGATCACCACGCCGCCGCCGGCCTCGACATACTGCTCGAACGCGGCGCGCAGCGGCTCGGGCCAGCGCTCGTCGGGCGCGTCGTAGTTGAAGACGACGGCCTTGTAGCGCGAGAACTCCGGCCTGAAGTCGCTCAACACGCCCGTGGCCGCCGGCGCGGTCACGACGTCCACCTCGAACAGGCCGGTCTCCTCGATCACCTGCTTCAGCAGCGGTGTCGTGAGCTGCCACTTGTGGTACGGGCCGCCGCTCTCGCCGTCGAGCAGCATGATCTTCGTTCGCGCCGGCGCCTGCGCGGCAAGGGTTACGCCGGCGGCAACTACCGCCAGCAGCCCGATGAACACGTGTCGCATTGCGTCCCCTCGTTGCGGTCGATGGCGGTAATGGTAGTCGACTTGCGGCCGACGTGCGTCAGGCCACGCTCACGGGAGGACCTCCTGGCGCGGAGCGGGTGGCACGGGACGCGCGTGCAGGGCCCGACGCACTCGCCGGGTAGACGGCGCGCGCGCCGTCGGGCCCCGGCGCCCGCGGCCGGCGCCCGCCCACGAACACTTACTCCA
>JAEYZV010000506.1 GCA_023427865.1 Acidobacteriota bacterium | reverse complement strand
GAGTGAGAGCGCTCGTCGAGACGCCACCTGCGTGCCGCCCGGTGGGGCTCGACCCCACGACCAACCGGTTAAAAGCCGGTTGCTCTACCGACTGAGCTACAGGCGCCTTCGTGCAGTCTAGCAGCTACTTCCTGAACGGCTGGTCGGCACTGTCGCCATAGAGCGCCGGCACCGTGGAGCCCATGGCACGCAGGTAGGCCGCGAGCTGGCCGCGGTGGTGAACACCGTGATTGCTCGCCAGCCCGAGCAACGCCGCCGCCGGCCGCTGGAAGAGCCCGAAGAAGTCCACCTCGCGCGTCGCCTCGTCCGGCCCCATCGCACGCACGCGGGCGATCGCCGCCGGCATGGCCTGCTCGTAGTAGGCCACGAGGCCACCGATGTCGCCAAAGCCCTCGATCAGCGACCTGGTGGCAGCCGCATCGAAGGCGAATGCGCCGTTGACGATGGAGTCGAGGAACCAGACGTCCGACTGCGCGATGTGGCTGGCGAGGTCCCACGCGGTGCGGGACTTCGGGTCGGGCTTGTAGTCGCGGCGATCATCGGGGACGGCGCGCAGGACCTTGACGGTCGTCGGGAACTCGCTCTCCATGAGATCCGCGAAATGTCGCGCGAGGAAGGTCGCCTGTTCACCGGTCATGTCTGTCTCCCAGGAAAAGTCACGAAGTCACGAGTGTGAAGGCGCATGTGTCAGCGCCAGCGGAACAGCTGCAGTGCGGCCGTGAAACTGACGACGGTCCACGTCACGAGCACCGCGATCTGCGACCAGAGCGACGCCAGCCCGCTGCCGTCGATCATCACCCCGCGCAGCGATTGATTGAGTGCCGTGAGCGGCAGCAGCGAGATGAACGGCTGCATCGCGTCCGGGAAGTTCTCGGAGGCGAAGAACACGCCGGAGAACACCCACATCGGCACCATGACGAGGTTCATCAGTCCCGAGACGCCCTCGACGGTCTTCGCCCGGCTCGCCACGAGCAGCGCCAGCCCCGCAAACGTCACCGCGCCGAGCAGGCACAAGGCGACCAGCAGCAGCCACGACCCATTCACGGGCACGCCGAACACGAGCACGGCGAACCCCAGAAGCACGCCGACCTCGAGCACCAGGAAGATCAGCCGTGACGCCATGTGCGACAGCAGGTAGTCGACCTTGCGCATGGGTGTCGCCGTGAGCCGTTTCAGCAGCTTGCGCACGCGCGACTGCACCACCGAGAAGCTCACGCTCCACATGCCGGTGCCCATGATGTTCATGCCGAGCAGGCCGGGCACCACCCAGTCGATGTACCGGGACCCGGGCACGGTGACGAGTCGTTCATCCACCTGCAGCGCCGGCGTGCGCCCCGCCGCCGCCTGCAGGGCCTCGTCGATGACGTACCGCCCCACCCGGCTTTCCGGACGGCTCGGGTCGAGTTCGTACGTCACGGGCGTGCCGGCAATCACGAGCAGGTGGATCGCACCGTTGCGCAGCGCCACATCCGCCTCGCCCCTGTCCACCATCCGCACACGGACCCCCGGCACGGCCCCGAGCGTCTCGGCCACGGCCGACGCCTGCTCGTGCTTCAGCACGCCGACGAGCACGTCGGGCGTGCCCTGGTTGCGGAACGCAAGACCCAGCGCGCACGCAAGCAGCACGGGGAAGGCGAACACCCAGAACACGGCTTCCGGTTCGCGCAGGAACTCGCGGAAGCGCGACAGGGTCAGCTCGATGAGCGGATGGCGAACCATGGGGCGGGCAAGGGACAGGAATACAGGTAACAGGTTTCAGGTGACGGGATTCCAGGTGACACGTTGACGGGTTGTCGGGCGACAGCGTGACAGGGCCCGGTTCGGTTCGCGGCACTACTCATCGCGCAACTGCCTTCCCGTGAGTGAGACGAACACGTCCTCCAGCGTCGCACTGTGCGTCGTCAACAAGGTGAAGGCATCCGGATCGGCAACGGCCGCGAGCAGCGCGGGAAGGGCCGCGTGCAGGTGCTCGACGATGAGCGTGGCGCCGTTGCCCTGCAGGGATGCCCTGCGCACGCCAGGCAATGCGTGCAGCGTGTCGGCGGTCGGCATCTGTCGCGCCTCGGCGAGCGCGAAGTCGACGACGTGCTCGGCCCCGAGCGAGGCGATGAGCTCGAGCGGCGTGCCGAGCGCGATCACCCGGCCCTTGTCGACGATCGCCACGCGGTCGCACAGCACCTGCGCTTCGTCCATGTAGTGCGTGGTGAGCAGGATGGTGCGGCCCTGTTCCTTGTAGGCCGCGAGCAGGTCCCAGAGCTGTCGTCGCGACTGCGGATCGAGCCCGGTGGTCGGCTCGTCGAGGAACAGCAGGTCGGGGTCGCCCGCAAGTGCACAGGCGATGGCCAGCCGCTGCTTCTGCCCGCCCGACAGCTTGCCGTACCATGCATGGCGCTTGCTCTCGAGTCCGACGCTCGCGAGCAACTGGTCCACGGTGGGGCCCTGCCTGTAGAACGATCGAAACAGCCGCAGCGTCTCCTCGACGCTCAGCTTCTCGGTGAGCTGCGTCTCCTGCAGCTGGATGCCGAGGCGCTGGCGCAGCCGTGCGGCGTCGGCCGCCCATCGCAAGCCAAGCACCTCCACCTCGCCGGCATCGGGCGTATTGAGGCCTTCGAGGATCTCGATGGTCGTCGTCTTGCCGGCGCCGTTGGGCCCGAGCAGGCCGAAGCACTCACCGGTGCCGACCTCGAGGTCGAGGCCGTCGACCGCCACGACGTCGCCATAGCGCTTGACGAGTCCGGCGCAGCGCAGGGCCACTGTTGGCGCGTCCTGCCGCGGTGCGGCTTCGGAACGCGCACCGATCGGCAAGGTCGCAGCCATGTCAGTCGGGCAGGGTGAACCAGCGCGCGGCGATTGAATCGGCCCGCAGAATCGTCTCGTGACGGTCCGATCCGGTGGAGATGAGCGCGACCGGCACGCCGCACAACTCTTCGAGCGTCGCGATGTACGCACGCGCCTCGGCCGGCAGTGCATCGAACGACTTGACGCCAGCCGTCGGCGCGGTCCAGCCGGGCACCTCCTGGTACACCGGCTCGCAGCGTGCCAGCTGGCCGATCTCCGACGGGAAGTGCTGCAGCGTCTCGCCGTTGGCGCGATACGCCGTGCAGATCCTGAGCGTCTCGAAACCGTCGAGCACGTCCATCTTGGTGATGGCGAGCGCGTCGAGGCCGTTCACGCGCACCGCGTAGCGCAACGCCACGGCGTCGAACCAGCCACACCGGCGCGGCCGGCCGGTCACCGACCCGTACTCGCTGCCGCCGTCACGCAGGCGCTGCCCCACGTCGTCGAGCAGCTCGCTCGGGAACGGGCCCTCGCCGACGCGCGTCGTGTAGGCCTTGGCCACGCCCATCACGCCGGTGATGTGACGCGGGCCGACGCCCAGGCCGGTGCAGATGCCGCCGGTCGTCGCGTTCGAGGAGGTGACGTACGGGTAGGTCCCGTGATCGATGTCGAGCAGGGTGCCCTGCGCGCCCTCGAACATCACCCGCTTGCCGGCACGGATGGACTCGTCGAGCAGCACGGACACGTCGGCGACGAACGGCTGCAGCCGCTCCCACGCGCGATCGAGCTCCCGGAGGACGTCGCGCCAGTCCATGCGCGCGTCGGCGATCAGGTGATTGCGCGCTTCCACGTTGTGGCGCACGGCATCCTCGAGCATCTGCCGCGAGGCCTTGTCCGACAGGTCGCCGACGCGAATGCCTCGGCGGCCGATCTTGTCCTCGTACGCCGGGCCGATGCCGCGCGAGGTCGTGCCGATCTTCCGCTCGGCCCGCTTGGCCTCCGAAAGGACGTCGAGCTCCTTGTGGTACGGCAGGATGAGGTGCGCCTTGCTGCTGACGAACAGGCGCCCGGTCACATCGATGCCCGCCGCGGCAATCTCGTCGATCTCGGCAAAGAGCGCCTGCGGATCGACCACGAGCCCGTTGCCGATCACGCACGACACGCCGTCGTGCAGGATGCCCGACGGAAGCAGGCGCAGGATGAACTTGCGCCCGTTCGCGTACACGGTGTGGCCCGCGTTGTGCCCGCCCTGGTAGCGAGCGACGAACGAGAAATTCGGCGTGAGCAGGTCGACGATCTTGCCCTTGCCCTCATCGCCCCACTGGGCCCCCAACACGGCAATGTTCATGATGGACGGTGTGCGGAAGTCGTCGCGCGCCCTCGCGCGACCAGCAAACACGCCATCCTAGCAAACCGGCGACGACACGCGCCACCGCAGGCGAGCGCCTGCAACGGTTGACAGCCCCGCCGTCGGTTCGTAGGCTCTACACCTCCCGCACATGCCCGTCATCGATCGCGTGTTGTCCGTGCTTGCGTCGCCCACGCCGGGCATCCCGCTCCTCATCGGCGGCTGCAGCGCCGGGCGCACGCACGCCTTGCAGGCACTCGTGACGCGCCTCGGGGCCGACACGACCCCCGTGTACCTGGACGTCGA
>JAEYZV010000013.1 GCA_023427865.1 Acidobacteriota bacterium | reverse complement strand
ACGTTGCCCTTGGACTTGGACATCACCTGCCCGTCCTTGAGCACCATGCCCTGCGTGAGCAGCCGCGCGAACGGCTCGTCGTGCGCCACCATGCCGAGGTCGCGGAACACGCGCGCGAAGAACCGCGAGTAGATCAGGTGCAGTATCGCGTGCTCGACGCCCCCGCTGTAGAAGTCG
Organism: Acidobacteriota bacterium; assembly: GCA_023427865.1. Taxonomy (GTDB): domain Bacteria; phylum Acidobacteriota; class Vicinamibacteria; order Vicinamibacterales; family Vicinamibacteraceae; genus Luteitalea. The sequence continues at coordinate 2,492 of JAEYZV010000013.1, read as the reverse complement.
ACGGGCGCCCAGTAGTTGCAGTTCGCCGGGTCGAATGCCTGCGCGCCGTTGTTCGCGTCGGTGAACCGGTAGAAGTACCAGGACGAGTCGAAGAACGTGTCCATCGTGTCGGTCTCGCGCCGCGCGGCGCCGCCGCCCTTCGGGCAGGAGACGTTCACGAACTCCGGCAGCTGTGCGAGCGGCGACTCGCCCTTGCCGCTGAACTCGACGATCTTCGGCAGTTCCACCGGGAGCTGATCATCAGGCACCGGCACCACGCCGCACGACGGGCAGTGGATCATCGGGATCGGCGTGCCCCAGTAGCGCTGGCGCGAGACGCCCCAGTCCTTGAGCCGGTACTGGATGGTCCGCCGCCCGATGCCGCGCGACTCCGCCCACGCGGCCATCTGCTGCCACGCGTCTGCGCTCGGCAGGCCGCTGAACTGGCCGGCGTTCACGCTCTCGCCGTACTCGGTGAACGCCTCGGCCATGGTCTCGCCGTCCGCCTTCGCCGGGGCTACGGCGGACACGTCGGCCGCGGGACCGTCCACCGGCTTGACCACGACGCGGACGTCGAGGCCGTACTTGCGCGCGAACTCGAAGTCGCGCTGGTCGTGGGCGGGCACGGCCATGATCGCGCCCGTGCCGTAACCGCCGAGCACGAAGTTGGCGACCCACACGGGAACGGCCTCGTTCGTGAACGGGTTCACCACGCGCCGACCGGTGTCGAAGCCTTCCTTCTCCACCTCGCCCGACATCCGCGCCAGCCGGTCCTGCTTGCGGAACCGCTCCGCCTGCCGGCGGAAGGCGTCGGGGTCAGCCGATTCGCGCGCGAAGCGCTCGACGAGCTCATGTTCCGGCGCGATCAGCACGAACGTGGCACCCGGTATCGTGTCGATGCGCGTCGTGAAGATCTCGATGCCTTCGCCCGTCGCCCGTCCCTCGTCGTCGGCGATCGCGAAGCTCGCCTGCACGCCCTCCGACTTCCCGATCCAGTTGCGCTGCATCGTCAGCACCTTCTCGGGCCAGTCGGGCAGCCTGTTGGTGCCGTCGAGCAGTTCCTCGGCGTAGTGCGTGATCCGGAGGAACCACTGTTCGAGCTCACGGGAGGTGACGTGCGACCCGCAGCGCCAGCACGCGCCGTCGATCACCTGCTCGTTGGCGAGCACGGTGAGACAGCTGGGGCACCAGTTCACCGTGGAGCGCCGGCGGTACGCCAGGTCGCGCTCGAACATGCGGATGAACAGCCACTGGTTCCAGCGGTAGTAGTCGGGCAGGCAGGTCGCCAGCTCGCGGCCCCAGGCGTACGAGATGCCGAGGCGCTGCAACTGCCCCTTCATGTACGCGATGTTGTCGAGCGTCCACTGCTCCGGGTGGAGGTTGTTCTTGATGGCCGCGTTCTCGGCCGGCAGCCCGAACGCGTCCCAGCCGAACGGATGCAGCACGTTGGCGCCCTGCATCCGCTTCAGCCGGGCGACCACGTCCCCGATCATGTAGTTGCGGACGTGCCCCACGTGGGCCCGCCCCGACGGGTACGCGAACATCTCGAGGCAGTAGAACGACGGGCGGGACGGGTCCTCGGTGACCTCGAAGGCCCCGGTCGCGTCCCAGCGCTCCTGCCACTTCTTTTCGATGGATTGCGGAGAATAATCGGCCACGGCTAGAAGGATCAGTATACCGTCCGGCCGGCCCCTGCCCGGATGGTCTACCCGGTAGGACCGGCTGTCCCAGCCGGGCCAACGGAGGCCGCGTTGGGCCACCGGGCCCTACCGGTGTGTGTTAGGTTCGCCACCCATGCGACTGTTCCGCGCCCTTTGTCTGGCCCTGCTCCTTGTCGGCGCCCCGGCGCTCGCAGGCGCGCAGACGGCCTCGACCCTCCCCCGCCCGGAGTTCCCGCAGCCCCAGTTCGAGCGCAAGGCCTGGCTGAACCTGAACGGCCCGTGGCGCTTCGCATTCGACGACGCGGATGCCGGATTGAAGGAGGCGTGGTACAGCGGCGCCCGGACGTTCGACCGCACCATCCTCGTGCCATTCGCGTTCGAGAGCCCGAAGAGCGGCATCGGCGACCCGTCGTTCCATCCCGTCGTGTGGTACCAGCGCGAGGTCTCGGTGCCTGCGGAGTGGAAGGGACGTCGCGTGCTCCTCAAGTTCGGCGCCGTGGACTACCACGCCACCGTGTGGCTGAACGGGCAGAAGCTCGGCGAGCACGAGGGCGGCAGCACGCCGTTCGCGTTCGACGTCACCGATCTGCTGAAGGAGGGGGCGAACGCGCTCGTCGTGCGCGCCGAGGACCCGCCCACGGACCGCTTCGTTCCCCGCGGCAAGCAGTACTGGAAGGAGAAGTCGGAAAGCATCTTCTACACCCGCACGACGGGCATCTGGCAGTCGGTGTGGCTGGAAGCGGTCGGCGACAGCTACCTGTCGCACGTGCGGATCACGCCGTCGATGGACGGGGCGGTGCGCTTCGACGCGCGTCTCGACCGACCGGCGCCCGATCAGGTGCTCCGCGCGAC
>JAEYZV010000491.1 GCA_023427865.1 Acidobacteriota bacterium | reverse complement strand
AGCATCTCGCGCTCTCCACGCACGACCTTCCGCGACACCATCTCGGTCACCTTCTCGAGCGCGATCTCGTCCCACCGGTACAGCGGCATGGGGAATGGTAGCGGGGAACCGGGTTCCAGGTTCCGGGTTCCGAGGCACCGATGCCACTGCCGACCTCGTTGCTCTTGCCCGGCATCCCGTACCCGGCACTCGGTACCCGGTACCCGCTACCCGGTACCCGCTACCCGCTACCCGCTACCCGATAGTCCCCGCCCGACTTCCGACCTCTGACTCCCGTTTCCGATTGACGTACAGTAGAAGGACGGCCGCCCTATAATGGGCCTGCATTAGACAAGAAGCATTGCTTATGCTCGAGTCCGACCTCGCCCTGCCGAACGGCCCGTACGCTGCATCATGAAAACCGTGGCGTACCAGTCCTCATCCTCACGCCAGGCCCACGCGCATCGCATCTCCCGCGACGTGCTGCTGCGCGCGTATCGCTTGATGTACCTGTCGCGCCGGCTCGACGACAAGGAGATCCAGCTCAAGAACCAGAGCCAGATCTTCTTCCAGATCAGCGGCGCCGGCCATGAAGCGATCCTCGTCGCCGCGGGGCTCGCCCTGCGCCCCGGCATCGACTGGGCCTATCCGTACTACCGCGATCGCGCTTTCTGCCTCGCGCTCGGCGTGACGCCGCTCGAGATGCTGCTGCAGGGCGTGGGCGCCTAGGACGACCCTGCCTCCGGTGGACGGCAGATGCCGTCGCACTGGGGCCACACGCGCTGGAACATCGTGTCCGGCTCGAGCCCCACCGGCACGCAGTGCCTGCAGGCGGTCGGCTGCGCCGAGGCCACGCGGCTGCTCTCCGAATTGCCGAACCTCCCCGACGCGGAGCGGCCCGCACCCGACGCCGTGACGTACGTGTCGGTGGGCGACGGCACGACGAGCGAGGGCGAGTTCTGGGAGGCGCTCAACACGGCGAGCAACGGGCAGCTGCCTCTGGTCTACCTGATCGAGGACAACGGCTACGCGATCTCGGTGCCCGTGGAGGTGCAGACGCCCGGTGGCGACATCTCGCGTCTGGTCGAGGGCTTCCCCCACCTCAAGGTCTTCCGCGTCGACGGCACCGATCTCATCGCCAGCATCGAGACGATGGAGGAGGCCGTTGCGTATGCGCGCAGCGGGGAGGGCCCGGCCTTCGTGCACGCGAAGGTCACGCGGCCGTACTCGCACTCGCTCTCCGACGACGAGCGGCTGTACAAGACGGCAGAAGAACGCGCACGCGAGGCCGCACGCGATCCACTGACGCGGGCCGTGGAGTACCTGCTCGGCGAAGGGCTCGTCACCCGCCAGGAGCTCGACGACCTGCACGCGGAGGTCGACCGCGAGGTGAACGCGGCGACCGACATCGCGCTGAAGGCAGAGAAGCCCGCGCGATCGACGGCAGGGCTGTACGTCTACTCACCGGACGTCGACGTCACCTCGCCGGACTGGGACGCCGATCCGGTGACCGAGGGCAAGCCCGACACGATGGTGTCGGCAATCAACCGCACGCTGCACGACGAGATGCGCGTCGACCCGCGCATCGTGGTCTTCGGCGAGGACGTGGCCGACGCGAGCCGCGAGAGCGCGCTTGCCGAGGTGTCGGGCAAGGGCGGTGTGTTCAAGGTCACGCACGGCCTGCAGCGCGAGTTCGGCAGCCAGCGGGTCTTCAACTCACCGCTCGCGGAAGCCAACATCGTCGGGCGCGCCACCGGCATGGCGACGCGCGGCCTGAAGCCAGTCGTCGAGATCCAGTTCTTCGACTACATCTGGCCGGCGTTCATGCAGATCCGTGACGAGCTGACGATGCTGCGCTACCGGTCGAACAACACGTTCAAGGCGCCACTCGTGATCCGCTCGCCCATCGGCGGCTACCTGCGCGGCGGCGCGCCATACCACAGCCAGTCGGGCGAGAGCATCTTCGCGCACTGCCCCGGCATCCACGTCGTGTTCCCGAGCAACGCCGCCGACGCGGCCGGACTGCTGCGCACCGCGATCCGCTGCGACGACCCGGTGCTGTTCCTCGAACACAAGCACCTGTACCGGCAGACGTACAACAAGTCGGTGTACCCCGGGCCGGACTACACGATCCCCTTCGGCCGTGCCGCCGTGCGGCGCGATGGCCGCGACGTCACGGTCGTCACCTGGGGCGCGCTCGTGCAGCGCTCGCTCCTGGCCGCGCAGCAGGCCGAGAAGGACGGCATCAGCGTGCGCGTGATCGACCTGCGCACGATCGCGCCGTGCGACTGGGAGACCATCGGCGCCGCCGTCCGCGAGACCAACCGCATCGTCATCGCGCACGAGGACACGCTGACGGCCGGCTTCGGCGGCGAGATCGCGGCGCACGTCGCGGAGCATTTCTTCGAGCACCTCGACGCGCCGGTGCTGCGCGTGGCCGCGATGGACACGCCGGTGGCATACTGCCCGGACCTCGAGGAGGAGATCCTCCCGCAGTCGGCCGATGTCCTCGCCGCCATCCGCAAGCTCGCGGCGTACTGACCCTTCGACTCCGTTCGGTCCGGGGACTTCGCCACGCGTCTCGACGTCGCCGGGCCGGGGTCCCGGGGGCGTCGCGTGCGGCGCGCTCCTCTGCCTGCTCGCCGGCGCCGCCACACCGGTCGGCGTCGCGGCGTTGACGTC